>JAVBMM010000086.1:0-25032 GCA_031552425.1 Bacteroidales bacterium
AAAATCGTGGAAGATAAGGATTTGGGAATGGTAATTTTGAGGAAGAATATCCGTTCCCGTTTGTATACTATCCGTTTGAGGCAAGGAAAAGTAAGTGTTTCCATGCCGTTGTTCGGAAGTTATAAACATGCTATTGAATTATTGAATATTCATCGGGAAAGTTTGTATGAAAAATTGAAAAAATATCCACCGGTTTCTGTAAACGATTCGGAAGAAAAAAAACTTCGTAAACAAGCTAAAGAATATCTTCCACAACGACTTGAATTACTTGCTTCTAAATATGGCTTCTCTTATAATTCCGTTAAGATTACCAAAAGTAAAGGTCGTTGGGGTTCATGTTCATCTAAGAAAAATATCAATTTGTCGTTATATTTGATGAAATTACCTCCTTATTTGATTGATTATGTGATACTTCATGAACTTTGCCATACGAAAGAAATGAATCATGGTCCTCAATTTTGGTTGTTGATGGATCAGGTTACCGGTGGAATAGCAAAGAAATTAAAAAAAGAATTGAAACAAGTAAGTATTTCTTTATATTCTAAACTTGATTAATTTGCTTGTAATCAATATCTTAATCAACTGCTTATAATTTGTTGATAAAATTTTTTCTAAAAAGTGGGGAAAAGTGGATAATGTTTGTATCTTTACACTGTCAAACTATACCCTGCATGGAAAGATTTCTTGGAAATATAGATGCGAAAGCTGATGCGAAAGGACGGGTTTTTATTCCTGCTGCATTTCGTAAGATATTGCAATCATCCGGGGCTATTATACGTTTGGTGATGAGAAAAGATATTTATCAGGATTGTTTGGTATTATATCCTGAGCATATTTGGAATCGGGAATTGGACGTTTTGCGTGCTCGTTTGGATCGTTGGGATGAGGAACAACAAAATATCTTCCGGATGTTCGTCTTGGATGCGGAAGTTTTAGAATTAGATGCTAACGGACGGGTACTTATCCCGAAACGTTATCTGCAATTAGTGGAAATATCTTCCGATATCCGCTTTGTAGGAGTTGATTATACCATTGAAGTTTGGGCTAAAAACAAACTTGAAAAACCTCTTATGTCTCCTGAGGATTTCAAAAAAGGAATAAAAAAATGGATGTCAGTTTCATCAATTAACGGAAATGAATAACCCTTACCACATTCCTGTTTTATTGCACGAAAGCATAGACGGATTGAATATTCAGTCCGATGGAGTATATGTGGATGTTACTTTTGGAGGAGGAGGGCATTCCGGTTTGATTCTTTCCAAACTTGGAGAAAAAGGACATTTGTATGCTTTCGATCAAGATGAAGATGCAGAACACAATGTTGTTGAGGACAAAAAATTTACTTTCGTAAGAAGTAATTTTGCCTATCTGACTAATTTTATGGACTGGCATGGAGTAAAGGTAATTGACGGATTATTAGCTGATTTGGGAGTTTCTTCCCATCATTTTGATGATGAAACACGTGGTTTTTCTTTTCGCTTTGATACCTCTTTGGATATGAGGATGAATAAGAGAGCAGGACGAACAGCGGAGAATATTCTTCAAACGGCAACAGAAGAAGAATTAGCTGATATTTTTTATTTATATGGAGAATTGAAAAGCGCTCGCGCTATTGCCCGTGAAATTGTAAAAAAAAGAAAAGAAAGAAATATCCGGACAACGAATGATCTCTTAGAAATATTGAAACCTTTTTTTGGAAAAGAAAAGGAGAAAAAGTACTTGGCACAAGCTTTTCAAGCTTTGAGGATTGAAGTCAACGGGGAAATGCGTGTGTTACGAAATATGTTGAAACAGGCGGGAGATCTCTTAAAACCGGGTGGAAGATTAGTCGTGATTTCATATCATTCTTTGGAAGATAGGTTGGTGAAAAACTTTTTCAAAACCGGAAATTTTGAAGGGATATTGGAAAAGGATTTTTACGGCAATATAATTACCCCATTTAAATCTGTCAATAATAAATTGATAGTTCCTTCGGAAGAAGAAATGGCAAGGAATCCAAGATCAGGAAGTGCAAAATTGAGGATTGCAGAAAAAAAATAATTTGAAAGATGGATCCGGAATACCAACAAAAAAGAAATATTTCGGAAGAAAAAAAATCTTCCCGGAAATCTAAAAATTCTCTTTCCCATGTTTTGGGCGGAGGAATTCTCACTGAAGATTTTATCGTAAAGCAATTTAAACTGCTTATTTTGATAGCATTCTTGTGTATTTTATTCATAAGTAACCGATATGCTTGTTTGAAGAAAATATCTGAAATAGAAGATTTAAACAGGCAATTGAGGGACGTTAAATACGAAAATCTGGTTATCTCTACTGAATTGACAATGAATAGCCGTCAATCACAAATTGAGTTGATTTTGCAAAATAGAGGCTTAGAGCTTAAAACGTCTAAAGTTCCTCCGTTTGAAATCAAGAAATAAAGGAGATGGAAGAAGAAAGAACACAGTTGTCGGATAAAAAAATACAAAGGAATTACTTCTTTGTAGCGATAATTGTGTGTTTTGGAGCCATTGCCATATTGTATAGCGCAAGTTATACCATTTTCATAAAAGGTTCCGTGTGGCGTGAAAAGGGGAAAGCACTGGTACGTCCAAATGTAGAAGTCCTTCCTCCAAGGGGAAATATATATTCTTGTGATAACCGTCTCATGGCGACAACCGAATATGTTTACAGGGCATATATTGATTTTTGGGCAGATGGTTTAAGCGGAGATACTTTAAAAAAATATGTAGGCCCGTTGTCAATCGAATTAAATAAAATGTTTCCGGAAAAGAGCAAAGATCAATATGCGGAACATTTGATAAAAGGTTGGAATATTCGTGTAAAAGAAAGTAATTTGATAAAATCAGGAAAGAAAAATGTCCGTAAAACGAGGGAATATCCGTTGTTCACTTCGGGAAGGAAACTGAATTATTTGGAGATGAAACAATTGAGGACCATGCCTTTCTTGAAACAAAATAAAAATAAATCAGGATTGATCGCGCGTGAGTTTGTAAAACGGACGAAACCTTACGGAACACTGGCTTCACGTACAATCGGAGATATTTATGGTGAATATGAAAAAGGAGGAAAGAACGGCTTGGAACTACAGTATAATGAAATTTTAAAGGGAGAACCAGGTACTTCTACTTTCCGGAAAGTAAACGGAAGATATATTCATGTGATAGATGTGGAACCTATCCCAGGAAAAGATATTGTTTCAACGATAGATATTGATATACAAGATATTACCGAAAAAGCCTTACTTGATAAACTAAAAGAAATAGATGCAGAATCCGGAACCGCTGTAGTGATGGAAGTTGCTACCGGAGAAGTTAAGGCAATTACTAATATGGGAAGATTACATGAAGGGGTATGGACAGAAACGAAAAATCATGCAGTGGCAGATCTAACGGAACCGGGATCTACTTTCAAGGTAGCATCCATGATGGTTGCCTTGGAAGATGGAGTTGTACGTCCTTCTGATAGTATTGACGTGGGTAATGGTATTTTTCCGTATGCAGGAAGATTAATGACTGATCATAATAAAGATAAGGGAGGCTACGGACGTATTTCTGCAGAACAAGCTATTTGGTATTCATCAAACATAGGAGTGGCTAAAATTATCCTGAGAGGATATGAAAACCATCCGGAAAAATTTGTCGAAGGATTATACCGTATCGGGTTGAATGAACCGTTAAATTTGGAAATTCCCGGAGCTGGTAAGTCAAAAATAAGAATGCCAAGCAAAGATAAAAACAACTATTGGTCGAAAACGACATTGCCTTGGATGTCTTTTGGTTATGAAACGGCAATTCCTCCGATATATACTTTGACCTTTTTCAATGCGATTGCTAATGACGGTAAAATGTTAAGGCCGTATTTTGTAAAAGAAATCCGTTCTAATGGAAAAGTAGAAGAAAAATTCTCACCGGTAGTTGTTAAAAAGAAAATTTGTTCTTCTGGGACTTTGGATAAAATACAACGAATGTTGTTGGGAGTCATAGAAGATAAAAAAGGAACAGGAAATACGGGAGTTTATTCGAAATATGTCAGAATAGCAGGAAAAACAGGAACAGCACAAATATCTCAGGGTGCTTTAGGATATAAAGAAGGAGGAACAACTCACCAAGTATCTTTCTGTGGATATTTTCCGGCTGATAAACCGAAATATTCTTGTATTGTAGTCATCAGAAAACCCCGAAATGGTTATCCCTCAGGAGGATTAATGTCAGGAGGCGTTTTCAAACAAATAGCGGAAGGAGTTAATGCCCGCTTAAATCGACTGGAACCGGAACAAGCGTACAAAGATACTTTGCATACTTATATAGCAGAGGTAAAATCCGGAATGTATTCTCCTACCGAATATGCGCTTGGTAAATTGGATGTTCCTTATCATGAAAATGTTAAAACGCAATGGATATCAACGATTACAAAAGAAAAAGAAGTTGTAATTTCGGATAGAACTATTATAGAAAATTTGATCCCCAACGTTGTTGGAATGGGAGCGAAAGACGCCATATATCTGTTGGAAAAACAAGGTTTGAGGGTTACTATATTAGGAAAAGGAATTATACGGAGTCAATCTATTGAACCGGGGAAAAATATAGAAAAAGGGCAAACCATATATCTGACGCTTCGGTAAATCAAATAAAAAGAAACAAGAGATGCAAGTAAAAGAACTGTTGAAGGAAATATCCCCGCTCCAAGTTATAGGAGAAATTGAAGGAAAGGAAGTTGCCGGTATTCATTCGGATTCCCGTGAAGTATCGGAAGGTTATCTTTTTGTTGCTGTTCCCGGAACCCAAACAGATGGACATGATTATATCAAAAAAGCCATTGAAAATGGAGCAAAAACAGTAGTTTGCCAACGAATGCCGGAAGAAAGTTTTCCACAAATAACTTTTATACAAGTTCAAGACAGTTCGGAAGCTTTGGGTTGTTTAGCATCGGCATTTTACGGATATCCTTCCCAAAATATGGTTTTAGTTGGGGTTACCGGCACAAACGGAAAAACTACTATCGCAACATTGCTGTATCAAATGTTCCGAAAACTTGGATATAAAACAGGATTGTTATCAACTGTTTGTAATTATGTAGATACATTAGAAGTCCCGGCCACACATACTACACCTGATCCGATAGAGTTGAATCGCCTGTTGTCTGAAATGAAACAGGCAGGATGCACACATGTTTTTATGGAAGTCAGTTCCCATGCAGCAGCACAAAAACGAATTGCAGGATTGCATTTCAAAGGTGGAATCTTTACTAACCTGACGAGAGATCATTTAGATTATCACCAAACATTTGAGGCTTACCGTGATGCAAAAAAATTATTCTTTGATGTTTTACAGTCGGATGCATTTGCTTTAACCAATGTGGATGATAAAAACGGAATGTTTTTATTACAAAATACCAAAGCTGTTAAGAAAACATATTCCATGCAAACATTGGCGGACTATAACGGAAAAATATTGGAATCTCATTTTGATGGAACCCTTATGTCTATCAATAGGAAAGAAATTAACACTCAATTTGTAGGGAAATTTAATGCATACAATTTACTGGCAGTGTATGGAGCAACTGTTTTGTTAGGAGAAAATCCAGAAGAAGTTTTATTGATACTAAGTACTTTAAAACCGGTTTCGGGACGTTTTCAAATCATGCGCTCTCCTGAAAATTACAGTGTTGTGGTTGATTACGCCCATACTCCGGATGCATTGGTGAATGTCTTAAATACTATTCATGAAGTGTTGGAAGGTTCCGGAAAAGTTATTACAGTCGTAGGATGCGGAGGGAACAGGGACAAAGGGAAACGTCCGATGATGGCGAAAGAAGCTGTTCAATTGAGCGATCAGGTTATACTGACATCAGACAATCCTCGTTTTGAAGAACCTCAAGATATTCTTGAAGATATGCTTGAGGGATTAGATGTATCAGAAAAGAAAAAAACATTATCTATTGTAGATCGTAAAGAAGCCATCCGTACGGCATGTATGCTGGCGAATACCGGAGATGTAGTTCTTTTGGCAGGTAAAGGTCATGAAGATTACCAAGATATCAAAGGGATAAAACATCATTTTGATGACAGGGAGATTGTAAAAGAAATTTTTGAACAATAAAAAAGAAGACATGTTGTACGACCTTTTCAATTATTTGGACAAATTGGATTTTCCGGGAGCAGGAATGTTTCAGTATATTTCATTCAGATCTTCCATGGCATTAATATTTTCTTTGTTAATATCTACAATTATTGGAAGAAAAATAATCAATAAATTACAATTAATGCAAATTGGAGAAGTAATTCGTAATCTTGGTTTGGAAGGACAAATGTCTAAAAAAGGAACTCCTACCATGGGTGGTATTATTATTATTATTTCCATTTTGATTCCGGTCCTACTTTTCGCCAAACTCTCTAATATATATATCATCTTGATGATAATCACTACACTTTGGTTAGGATGCATTGGATTCTTAGATGATTATATTAAGGTATTTAAAAAAGATAAAGAAGGATTAAGTGGGAAATTTAAGATAGTAGGGCAAGTTGGTTTGGGATTAATAGTAGGCTTGACATTGTACTTGAGTCCGGATGCTGTTATCAGGGAAAATGTAGAAATCAGGAAGGGAACCGTAATAGAAGAAGTTTATCACAGTCCGGTGGTAAAATCTACCAAGACCACCATCCCGTTTGTTAAGAATAATAATTTTGATTACAGGGATTTAGCTTCTTTTATGCCTAGAAACCGTACAGCGGTTACTTGGATTATTTTTGTTATTATTACTATTTTTATAGTGACTGCAGTTTCTAATGGAGCTAATTTGACAGATGGATTAGATGGATTAGCAGCAGGATCCTCAGCTATTATAGGAGTTACACTTGGGATATTGGCATATGTGTCTAGTCACATAGAATATGCTGCATATTTAAATATTATGTACATCCCTGGTTGCGAAGAATTGGCTGTTTTTGCAAGTGCTTTTATTGGAGCGACTGTAGGATTTTTATGGTATAATGCTTTCCCTGCACAAGTGTTTATGGGAGATACGGGATCTCTTACTTTAGGGGGAATTATCGCTGTTTTTGCCATTATTATTCATAAAGAATTGCTTCTTCCTATTTTATGCGGAATTTTCTTTGTGGAAAGCCTCTCGGTAATGACACAAGTGGCTTATTTTAAATACACAAAAAAGAAAACCGGAGTGGGGAAACGTATCTTCAAAATGACACCGTTACATCATCATTTTCAAAAAATGGGGAATGCCGGAATCGATGCAATTATACAGCGACCACTCAAAGCTGTTCCTGAATCAAAAATTGTAGTGCGCTTTTGGTTGATTGGAATTATTTTGGCTGTGCTGACTATTGCAACATTAAAGATGAGATGAAAAATAATAATAAAATAGTTATTTTAGGAGCAGGAGAGAGCGGAACCGGTTCTGCAGTACTTGCCAAGAAAAAAGGATTCGATGTGTTTGTATCCGATTTGTCAGTTATTTCTGATCAATACAAAGAAATACTTAATCGATATGGAATTACTTGGGAAGAAAAACAACATTCGGAAGCTGTTATATTAGAAGCATCAGAGGTTGTCAAAAGTCCGGGAATACCAGATAAAGCTCCTATTGTAGCCAAATTAAAATTACAAGGAACTCCTATTGTTTCGGAAATAGAATTTGCAGGAAGATATACCCAAGCACGTACTATTTGTATTACAGGTAGTAATGGTAAAACCACTACCACCATGCTCATTTATCATATTTTGAAAAGTGCAGGGTTAAATGTGGGGCTTGCCGGAAATGTGGGAAAAAGTTTTGCATTGCAGGTGGCTGAAAATAATTATGATTATTATGTGATAGAACTTAGTAGTTTTCAGCTTGACAATATGTATCATTTTCGGGCAAATACAGCTATCTTGTTGAATATTACTCCTGATCATCTGGATCGATATAATTATCAAATGCAAAACTATGTAGATGCCAAAATGCGGATTCTTCAAAATCAGACAGAAGAAGATGCGTTTATCTATTGGAATGAAGATTCATATATTTCGGAAGAAGTTAAAAAACGAAAACCGAAAGCAATTTTATATCCTTTCTCCGAAGAAGAAAAAGACGGAGTGAAAGCATATCTAAAAAATAAACAAATCATCATCAATACAAACAAAGGTATTTTTACTATGGAAGAAGAACTATTGGCTTTGACCGGTACGCACAATTTGTATAATTCGATGGCTGCAGGCATTGCTGCAAAATTAGAAGATATTAAAAACGAGGATATCAAACGCTCTCTGAACGATTTCAAAGGAGTAGAACATCGATTGGAGAAGGTAGCAGTAGTAAAAGGAGTGGAATATATTAACGACTCTAAAGCTACCAATGTCAATTCTTGCTGGTATGCTCTTAAAAGTATGAAAAATAAAGTGGTACTGATTCTTGGGGGGACAGACAAAGGAAACGATTATTCCGAAATAGAAAGTTTGGTAAAAGAAAAATGCCGGGCACTTATTTTTATGGGAATAGATAATGATAAATTACATGCTTTTTTTGATGGTAAATTAGACACAATAACAGATGCCCGTTCTATGCAAGAAGCGATAGAACAAGCTTATGGAATAGCTCAATCCGGAGATACAGTTTTATTATCTCCTTGTTGTGCCAGCTTTGATTTATTTCAAAATTATGAAGATAGAGGAAGGCAATTCAAAGATTGCGTTAGAAAATTATAAATAGAGATGAGTTTTGTCAATAAAATATTTCGGGGAGACAGGGTGATATGGATGGTATATCTATTCCTGTGTCTGATATCTATAGTGGAAGTCTTTAGTGCGACGAGTACATTGGCTTACCGTCGTAATTATTGGGACCCGATTATGAGGCATACTATGTTTTTATTATTGGGAACTTTTATTGTATTGTTAATACATGGGTTGCGTCCGAAGTTTTTCTCTATCATGTTGCCCTTATTACCATTGACATGGGTTTTATTGATTATCACAAAACTGATAGGATCTTCAATTAATAATGCTGAAAGATGGCTTTCTGTCTTCGGGGTTTCTTTTCAACCTTCGGAAATGGCAAAACTATGCTTGATAGGTTCAGTTGCATTTTTATTAAGTAAATATAAAAGTACGGTTGAAGGGAAGAATTTTCTGTGGATATTAATTGCTGCAGGTGTGACATGCGGAATCATTTTGATTGATAACTTTTCTACGGCATTTATCCTTGGAGGAGTGATATTTTTAATGATGTTCATCGGTCAGGTTCCACTCAAAAAACTGGGAATATTACTTTTGTCGATTATAGTATCAGGTGTTTTACTTTTAGGATTGATGAAAGTACTTCCGGAAAAAATAAAAGAAGATACCCTTCCCAGGATGTCTGTATGGGAAAAACGTATTGAAAGTTTCTTTGAAAAAGATGATTCCAACAATGAAAAAGAAACTCAAATTACTGACGAAAATTTTCAAGAAATTCATGCCAAAATAGCCATTGCAAGAGGAGGATTATTTGGTGTATTTCCCGGAAACAGTCAAGAACGAGACTGGTTGCCGGAGGCTTATTCCGATTTTATTTAGGCCATTATCATAGAAGAACTTGGTTTAATAGGAGGAATAGGAGTCCTGTTTTTGTATGTTATGTTGTTTATCCGTGCAGGGATAATAGCATACCGGTGTGAGCGGCTTTTCCCGAAATATTTGGTAATAGGTTCTGCATTGATAATTGTTTCACAAGCTTTTACCAATATGGCTGTAGCTACAGATTTAATTCCTGTTACCGGACAACCGCTTCCGATAATCAGCCGGGGAGGAACATCCATCTTGATCACTTGTATATATTTTGGGATTATGTTAAGTGTAAGTAGATTTGATAATCCAAAAGGTATATTGCGGGAAGAAGAATATGAGGCAGAAATGGAAGCTGCAGAAGTAGAGAAATTACTGAATGAAGATTTGAAAATAGAAAATGAAGAATTGCGTGCTGAAAATGAAGAGTTGAAAACCATTAATCAAGGACTTCAGAATAAGGTATGAAAAAAATAATCATCAGCGGGGGAGGAACCGGCGGACATATTTTTCCTGCTATATCTATAGCGAATGCATTCAAAGAACGTTTCCATGATGCGGAAATTCTATTTGTAGGAGCAGAAAACCGTATGGAAATGGAAAAGGTTCCGGCTGCCGGATATAAAATAGAAGGACTTCCTGTTGCCGGTTTTGACCGGAAACAGCTGTGGAGGAATATTGCTGTGTTATGGAAGTTGAATAAGAGTATCTGTAAAGCAAAACAAATTATAAAAAAATTCTCTCCGGATGCAGTAGTAGGAGTTGGCGGATATGCTGCCGGTCCGGTATTACGCGCTGCAGAGAAAGCAGGGATCCCTACCGTATTACAGGAACAAAATTCATATGCGGGAGTAACAAATAAATTGTTAGCAAAAAAAGCTGCTAAAATATGTGTGGCATATCCGGAAATGGAAAAATTCTTTCCGAAAGAAAAGATCGTGTTGACAGGAAATCCTGTTCGGAAAGATTTACTTTCTGTTCAGGATAAGCGACCGGAAGCAATATCTTATTTTAACTTGGATCCCGAAAAAAAAACAATATTGGTTGTCGGAGGCAGTTTAGGAGCCAGGACTATCAATCAAAGTGTTATAGCAGGCTTGCCTCAATTAATTGAATCAGATGTACAAATGATCTGGCAAACCGGAAAATATTATTATAAAGATTCTGTTGAGAAATTATCAGCATATAAGCAAGCGCCCGTACATCTTACAGAATTTATTTCCCGGATGGATTTAGCTTATGCTGCCGCAGATTTAATTGTTTCCCGTTCTGGAGCCGGATCTGTTTCAGAATTTTGCTTATTGAAAAAACCTGTCATTTTGGTTCCATCTCCTAATGTTGCGGAAGATCATCAAACGAAAAATGCCATGGCATTGGTAAAAGAACAGGCAGCGGTTATGATACCAGATTCCGAGGCTGTTGAAAAATTGATCAAAGAAGCTTTGGAAATCATACATGATGAAAAAAGATTACAAATGTTGAGTGAAAATATATACCGTTTGGCATTGCCTAATGCCGCCGATAAAATTGTGGATGAAATAGTAAAAGTAATGAAATGAAAAGCTTGGAGAACATATCATCTTTGTATTTTATCGGAGCCGGGGGTATTGGTATGAGTGCTTTGGTTCGCTATTTTCTTTTCAAAGGAAAAAGGGTGGGAGGGTATGATAAAACACCTTCCGATTTAACTGAACAACTCAATAAAGAAGGAGCGGAAATCCATTATGAAGATAATGTGGATTTGATTAAGGAAATCTATAAGGATAAAGAAAATACATTGATAGTGATGACTCCGGCTGTTCCAGAAGATCACTCGGAATTGACTTATTTTCGTAATAATGGTTTCTCCATACTAAAAAGGGCTCAATTACTTGGTGAGATTACCAAAACCAGCCGGGGATTATGTATTTCCGGAACACATGGAAAAACTACTACTTCATCCCTAACCGCACATTTATTGAAACAATCTCATATAGATTGTAATGCATTCCTTGGCGGTATTTTGAAGAATTACAACAGTAACATGCTCCTTTCAGATAAAAGTGATCTAACTGTTATTGAAGCGGATGAATATGACAGGTCTTTTCACCAGCTTTTACCTTATATGGCAGTGATTACTTCTGCAGATCCTGATCATTTGGATATTTATGGAACCAAAGAGGCATATGAAGAAAGCTTTGCTTATTTCACTTCATTGATACGTCCGGGAGGAGTGTTGTTGATGAGGAAAGGTGTTCCTGTTATTCCACGTTTACAAAAAGATGTCCGTTTATATACATATTCTGCTGAAGACGGAGGAGATTTTCATGCGGAAAATATTCGTATCGGTAACGGTGAAATAATCTTTGATTATGTATCTTCGGAAGAAAGGATAGAGAGTATACATTTAGGTGTTCCTCTAAAGATTAATATAGAAAATGCGATAGCCGCAATTGCTATTGCACGGTTGAATGACGCTTTCCCCGAAGAAATAAAACGGGCAGTAGCTTCATTTCAGGGAGCAAAACGTCGTTTTGATTTTTATTTAAAAACAGATGACATCGTATTGATCGATGACTATGCCCATCATCCGGAAGAGTTGAAATCCAGTATTTCATCTGTTAAAGAATTGTATCCGGACAGGAAATTAACGGTTATCTTTCAACCACATTTATATTCTCGTACCAATGATTTTTATAAAGAATTTGCCAAAAGCCTTTCACTTGCAGATGAAGTAATATTATTAGATATCTATCCGGCAAGAGAAGAGCCTATTCCGGGGGTGACATCTCAGATAATTTTGGATGAAGTGACGTGTCCGCAAAAACAATTGTCTTCTAAAAATGATTTATTGGGCAAAATAGATAAAAATAAACTGGATGTAGTATTAATGGCAGGAGCGGGAGATATTGACCGTTTGGTGATTCCGGTGAAAGAGAAATTGCAATGATAAAGAAGATTTTTTACATATTATTGGCAGTCTCATTAGCAGTATATATACTGTTTGGTATTTTATTGCCTAAGAGACAACTAGACACAAAAGTATGTGAAAATGTTCAAATTGTCATTACTGATACCCTGGACCGTTATTTTATTTCCAAAAAAGAAATAGAGTCAATGCTTAAAAATTCAGGTTTGTATCCCAAAGGGAAAGTATTGAAAGATATAAATACAGGCCAGATAGAAGATAAACTGGAAGAAAATAACCTGATAAAAAAAGTACAAGCCTATAAAACGATAGCAGGAACGGTAAAAATAAAGGTGTATCAAAAAATTCCGTTGATGAGGGTGATGAGCGTTTATGGAGATTTTTATGTTGATACAGAAGCTGAGATTATGCCTGTTAATGGAAAATATGCTGCCTATGTACCATTGGTTTCCGGTTATGTAGATAAAGAATTTGCAAGAAAAGAATTATTTTTATTGGTTAATTATTTACGTGACAGTAAATTTTGGGATGCACAGATTGAACAGATTTATGTTCATCCGGATAAAAATCTGGAACTAACTCCACGAATAGGAAATCATCAAATATTATTGGGAGATATCTCAGATTTTGAAGAAAAATTCCAACATTTGAGATTGTTTTACGAACAAGTAATGGATAAAGTCGGCTGGAACCGCTATTCCATGATTAATTTGAAATTTAAAAACCAAATAGTATGCACGAAAAGACAATAGTTGCAGTCGACTTCGGTACGTCAAAAATTATTGCAGCTGCAGCAAAGAAAAATGATCAGGGATATCTTTCCGTTTTGGCGGTAGAAACTGTAGAGTCAAATGGATGTATCTTGAGGGGGAAAATCCTTAATTTGGAAGAAACAGCAACCAAAATATCGGGGTTGATCAAAACGCTCGAAAACAGAATTCCGGGAAAAATTGAAAAAATATATGCCGGCGTGGGAGGACAATCAGTTCATTCCATGGAATACGCTGTAGAAAGAGAATTTTCAGAGGAAACCATTATTTCCGACAAATTATTGCAAAATATATTGGAAGAATGTCTCAATTATGAACCCCAAGACCAGGTAGTACTGAGCGCTACATCTCCGGAATATTATGTTGACGGGCGTTTAGAGTCAAAACCCAAGGGAGTACAATGCAAAAAGATAGAAGCAAAATATCAAATTATAGTGGGAAGATCTTCTATTATAAAAGATTTGGAAACCACCACTGAAAAGGCAAGAATTTCTATCGTTGGAGATCCATTAGTCTCATCTGAAGCTGTTGCGAATGCTGTTCTTTCTTCTTCGGAAAAAGACCTTGGATGTGTTTTAATTGATTTTGGAGCGGGAGTAACTACGTTATCTTGTTATAAAAATCAATTATTAAGATATTTAGCGACTATTCCATTGGGAAGCTCGGTGATTACACAAGATTTGACCACCTTAAACATGACAGCCAAAGAAGCTGAAGATTTCAAAATAAAACAAGGAAGTGCTGTAGCTTCCGTAGATGATAAGACAAATCAAGTGATTGAATCACGGATAGATGAAATATTGGCGAATGTTTTCGCCCAGATTAAGCATGCTAAATTTGAAAAAATGATGCCGGAAGGAATCATTATCACCGGAGGAGGAGCTAAGTTAAAAAATCTTTCCGAGAGTATTGCCGATAGGTTTAATTGTAAAACACGATTAGCAAATGCTCAAGAGTCAATGTTTGAAAAGGAAACGGTTTTAACTCAATCTCCCGAATATGCACAAATCTCCGGTTTATTGTTATTAGGGAAAGAGGATTGTATGAAAGAGCAAGTCAAGGAAATAGAACCTGAAAAAGATTTGTTCGGAGAACCTATCGAATCTGATAAAAAGAAGGATGATTCTAATAAGAGAGATAAAAATAAGAAAAATCAACAAGGAGATAAAAAAGGCCCCGGAATTGTTGAGAAGTGGATGGGCAAACTCTTTACCGAAGAATAAAAATGACAGATATGGAAGACAATATTTTTCAATTCGATTATCCTACTATTAAACCATCAATTATTAAGGTAATAGGTGTAGGAGGCGGTGGAGGAAACGCAGTAACTCACATGTTTCGGGAAGGAATACATGATGTGACTTTTGTTCTCTGTAATACAGACAATCAAGCTTTACTTTCTAGCGAGGTACCCCTTAAATTGCAATTGGGGAAACAAATAACTCAGGGACTTGGAGCCGGAAACAAGCCAGATGTGGCGAGGCTTGCAGCGGAAGAAAGTACAGGAGATCTGCAAAAATTATTGAGCGATGGAACCAAAATGGTTTTTATAACAGCCGGAATGGGAGGTGGAACCGGAACAGGCGCTGCTCCGGTTATCGCCCGCGTAGCAAAAAGTATGAATATTTTAACGGTAGCTATTGTAACTATTCCGTTTTTATTTGAAGGTCGTCCGAAGATATTACAGGCATTACGCGGAGTGGAAGAAATTGCCCGGAATGTAGATGCATTGTTAGTTGTTAATAATGAACGTTTACGTGAAATATACAGGGATTTAACGTTAGATAATGCTTTTAGAAAAGCCGATGATACATTGACAATTGCAGCAAAAAGTATTGCGGAAATCATTACCCTTACCGGAAAAATTAATTTGGACTTTGCCGATGTCAATACGATTTTGAAAGATGGAGGGGTTGCTATCATGAGTAGTGGTATGGCATCCGGAGATAACCGGGTATCTGAAGCAATAGAAAACGCATTGAACTCTCCTTTGCTCAATAATAATGATGTTTTCAAATCTAAAAAAATCCTCTTCAATATAGCTTCTTCTACAACTTCCCCTATCATGATGGACGAGATGGATTATGTGCATGATTTTATGACCAAATTCAATCAAAAAAATATTCAAGTTATCTGGGGAACAGGGGTTGATGAAGAACTGGGGGAAAATATAAAAATAACCATTTTGTCTACAGGTTTTGGTGTGGATGACATACCTATGATGGAAATTAAAAAGGATTATGACCTGGAGCAAAATTGGGAAGAAGAAGAGACGAAAAGGAAGGAAGAAGAAAGCAAGGTTCAGGAAGAAGAGAAGTTAATTCGCGTATATTACGGTGATGAAAGCGGGAAATATCTTGGACAGCCCACTAAGCCTAAACCTGTCATCTTTTTGGAAAGCCAATTAGATGACGATAAATTCATCGAACAAGTAATTGCTAACCCGACGTATAAAAGAGATCGTTCGTTGGTGCACAAATTAATGAGTGAGTCGATGACTAAAGGAAAGTAAGTTTGAAATTTTTCAATGTGATAATTTCAAATTATTATATTGAAAATTTGGAATAACATAAGCGAATGTAGTATCTTTGTGGCAAAATAGAGTTAAAGCCATTTGTATGAGGAAATTGGTATTCGTATTGACTTTATTGTTCGTTATAACTTTTACAATTTCACTTTCTGCCCAGGAAGCGAAACAAAAGCCTGTGTCCGGTTCGGAAAAAAACATAGAACTTATTGTAAATGGGAATCAGGTTTTTGTGCGCAATGCAGAAAGTGGACAGTTGCTGGAAATATACAGTGTAGTTGGCTTAAAAGTAGATGAAATTGTTATGAAATCTTCCCCTTCGGAATATGTACTAAATGTTCCCAAAGGATATTATATATTGAAAATAGGAGATGTGGTAAGAAAAGTGGCGATTAAATAATCCGTTTTCTCCCACTACTCCTTTAAATTTTTATTCCATGAAAAAAACATTTCTATTGATTGCGTTATTGAGCACAAACCTGTTTTTATTTGCACAACGTAACATTACCATTCAAGTCAATGATCTTCCCGACCATCCTCGTATCTTATTACTAAAAGGAGAAGAAGAATCTGTTAAACAAATTATCGCATCAGATAAATGCTGGAAAGAAATTCATCAATTGATTCTTGCTGAAAGTGATAAAATAATAGACATGCCTTGTCTGGAAAGAAAACAAGTAGGAAGAAGATTGCTTGGCGTATCTCGGAAAGCTTTGCAAAGAATATTTTTCTTATCATATTCTTACCGTACTACCGGAAAATCCAGATATGCCAAAAGAGCGGAAGAAGAAATGTTAGCTGTATCTTCTTTTTCCAACTGGAATCCTTCTCATTTTTTGGATGTCGGGGAAATGACTATGGCACTTGCTATCGGTTATGACTGGTTAAATAATCAACTGTCTCCGGAATCAAAAGAAATCATACGATCGGCTATTGTTGAAAAAGGAATCAAACCTTCTATGGATGAAAAAAGTAATCGTTTCTTGAAGATGACCAACAATTGGAATCAGGTTTGTAATGCCGGAATTACTTACGGTTCTTTGGCCATTGCAGAAGATGAACCACAATTGGCAAAAGAAATGATAGAACGGGCGTTGAATAATATGTACATGGAAGAATATAGTCCGGATGGAGTTTATCCCGAAGGAGCCGGTTATTGGTCGTATGGAACCTCTTTCAATGTAATGTTTTTAAGTGCTATAGAGAAAGTTTTCGGTAAAGATTTCGGTCTTTCTGAAACTCAAGGTTTCAAACAAACCGCAGCATATGCACAAAATATGATAGCTCCGGATAATCGTGTTTTCACTTATAGTGATACGGGAGGAAACGGAAAAGTAGGTTTGAATACGACACTTTTTTGGTTTGCTCAAAAATATAAAGATATTTCCATATTGTGGATGCAAAAGGAAAATCTGAATAGTGTAGATGAATCTATCGTAGGAAACAGGTTACTTCCTGCAATCATGGTTTGGGGCAGGGGAGTGACGGTGAAGAAAATAACTCCTCCGGAACAATTAATGTTCAGTGGACAAGGACACGCTCCGGTGAGTTTGATGCGTACCTCGTGGACAGATCCTAAGGCAATTTATTTAGGATATAAATTAGGATCTCCTCAAGTAAGTCATGCACACATGGATATAGGTTCTTTCATGGTGGTTGCCAATGGAGTACGTTGGGCTACGGATTTTGGAATGCAAAATTATGAATCCCTGGAATCTAAAGGAATCAAACTTTTTGACAGAGCTCAAGACGGGCCGAGATGGAAAATATTCCGTTACAATAATATGGCGCATAATACACTTACATTTGATAATCAATTACAAAATGTAAAAGGTTATGCAGATTTAAAGGAAACTTTTCAAAATGGCAAAATTATGTTTGCTGTTTCAGATTTAACCGATTTGTATAAAGATCAGGTAAAAACTGTAACTCGTGGAGTTGCTATTGTAAATAAAGAATATGTCACGGTTCGAGACGAAATAAAAACGCTACCGAAAAAAACTACTATCCGCTGGAATATGCTTACAGGAACAAAGGTGCAGATTTCCGGTAATACAGCCATTCTAAAAGCAAAAACGGGAGAAGAGTTGTTATTACGTATAGACTATCCTGTTGATGCGAAAGTGAGAACATGGAGCACAGTTTCTCCTAATTCTTATGATGAATCTAACAAAGGAACTATTTTTGTCGGATTCGAATATGAAGCTCCGGAAAACACCTCAATAGTATTGCAAGTATCCCTCATCCCAAATATAAATAAAAAGAAAGAAGCCACATTTGATAAAAACTTAGATCAGTGGAAATCTTTCTAAAAAGTTTTAGAATTATCCATTTTAAGCTTGCGAAATAAAAAAGTCGTCATTGGTAACCCAAGAGGTAAAGCAATCTCATAGTAGAGTAAACAGATTGCTTCACCAGTGCCATTTATTTACACTAATTTTGCCTGTTAGCAATCAAAATGTTACCTTTGCAGAAATTTCCTTTAAGGACATTAAAGACTCTATAGACTTTAAAGACCTTAACGAAAAAAACACCAAAACCAATGACTGAAAAAACTTTTTTTGCCAACACCGGGAACTACCGGAAGCTTTACAGCTACCAGAAAGCGGAAGCTATTTATGACATTACCTATTATTTTTGCCACAATTATTTGCACAAGTTTGACAGGACCATTGACCAAATGGTTCAGGCAGCCCGTTCCGGTAAACAGAATATTGTGGAAGGTTGTGCGGCATCGGCCACTTCAAAGGAAACAGAGATAAAATTAGTTAATGTGGCCAAAGCTAGTTTGCATGAGTTACTTATCGACTATGAGGATTACCTACGCACAAGGGAATATCGGCAATGGGAGATTGATTCCGTAGAGCTGTCGACCATGCGCAATTTAGGTAAAAAACACAACGATACAACTTTCTATATGGAAATTGTGAAAAAACGTCCACCCGAAACTATTGCTAATATGGCTATTTGTCTCATCAAGCAAACAGATTATCTTTTAGCAAAGCAATTAAAAGCTATAAGCAAACAATTTCTTTGTGAGGGCGGTTTCAAAGAGCGCATGTACAAAATGCGTATGGAAAATCGCAAAAACGGCAGGTAAACAGAATATTGTGGAAGGCTGTGCGTAAACAGAATAGAAAAATCAACTCGTTTTCAGGAAAAATAAAATTCTGACCGGTCGGAGCTGAATTTCCGTACGGTCGCAAGTAAATTTCTATCAGGTTGGAAGTAAATTTTCTTCAGGGAAGAAATTTCATTGCAACCGGTTCCAGCAAAACTTCTTTCAGGGAAGAAATTTTGCTCCGTCAGGGAAGAAATTCAATCGAAACCTAATAAAATAGGATGTTTAATTAATTAACTGATTATTAACAATTTAAAAACCAAAACAAACATGAAGTACAAATTGGTAGAAAGAGGAAATCCTCAAGACAAAACTGCTCCTAAAAAATGTTATGCTAATGCGGTAAACGCAGGTAAATTTACGCTAAGAGATTTTTCGAAAGAAATAGCCGGACGTTCTTCACTTACACGTGGAGATATTGAGAATGTATTGAACAACTTTTTAGAAGAATTGCCTACTTTCCTTAAAATAGGTATGAGTGTGCAGTTAGGCGAATTCGGTACTATGCGTCTGAGCCTTTCGAGTGATGGCAGTGATACGCCGGAAACCTTCGATCCAAGCACCATAACTGCCAAAATCATATTCACTCCCAGTAGCGAAATGAAAAAGGATTTGGAAGCTACCAGATACGAGTTGGCATAAAAAAAGAATAGGGGCAAACTGTGATTTGCCCCTACTTTTATACTTTGAATCTAATAGTTTCTTGTATTGTAAAATCTTATTTTTTATTTACAGTGCTTTGATTTCTTTTAAGATGTCATTTGTCTTTCTTACAGCATCAGCACTTTTTTCAAACAGTACTTTTTCTTCGTTGTCTAATTTCAATTCGATAATTTTTTCTACTCCATTCTGTCCTAAAATGGCAGGTACCCCGATACAAATATCTTTTTGTCCGTATTCTCCGTCTAAATAAACACAGGAAGGAATCACTCTTTTATAGTCTTTGATAATAGATTCTACCACATAAGCTCCGGCAGCTCCGGGTCCGTACCAGGCAGAAGTTCCTAATAATCCGGTTAAAGTAGCTCCTCCAACCATGGTATCGGATACAACTTTATCCAAGGTTTCTGCAGGTAATAATTGGTTCATAGGAATCCCACTGTAAGCCGCCAAGCGTTTTAAAGGAATCATGGTGGTGTCTCCGTGTCCTCCGATCACCATTCCTTCTATTTGATTGGGATTTACATTCATCGATTGACTTAGGAAATATTTGAAGCGGGAGCTGTCTAGAGCTCCACCCATACCAATCACTTTATTTTTAGGAAGTTTTGTAGATTTTAAAGTCAGGTAGGTCATTGTATCCATTGGATTGGAAATAACCAGCATGATGGTGTTGGGAGAATATTTCAAAATATTTTGTGCAACTTCTTTTACTATCCCGGCATTTACACCTATTAAATCTTCCCGGGACATTCCCGGCTTGCGTGGTATTCCAGAGGTAATAACCACTACATCAGAATCTTTTGTTTGACTGTAATCGTTAGTTACTCCGATAATATTGGTTTCAAAACCCAACGTTTGGGCAGTTTGCATCATGTCCATTGCTTTTCCTTCGGCAACACCTTCTTTCACATCAAGCATCACTACTGTATCAGCTGTTTTGTTAAAAGCCAATATATTTGCACAGGTAGCTCCTACGTTTCCTGCTCCTACAACTGTAACTTTAGCCATTGTTATTGTTTTTTTTTGGTAAATATCTTGTAATTTTATTTCATTCTTTTTGAGACCGCAAATGTACAATCTTAGCTTTGAATAAGGAAAAATTTCCGTATTTATTTTTTGTTAAAATGCCTAATCATGAGTGAATTTTGGAGCAAACCGAATAAATTGTTAACAATTTCCTAATTATAGGGTGAAAGCTGTTAATACCGGTTAACTCTTCCCTCTCTCGGTTAAAAGTGTTAAAATCGAGAAAAATAAAAGGAATTTTAGCACGTTATTTGTTAGATATATAAACAGACTATTATTAATATTATAAACATAAAAAATAGAAGAATATGAAAAATGTATGGAAATTAGTAATGACTGTTGCCTTAGTCGGGATTGTTAGCGCTGGTGTTACCATCGCTACTTATTCTTACATGAATAATAAAAACGGAAGAAATTCTTCTTCTCAGGTATTTAACCAGCCTGTGAGTTATGCCTCGTTGAATACTTCCGCTGCAGAAAATAGTGATTTTACTGTTGCCGCCGAGAATAGTGTACATGCTGTAGTACATATCAAATCAACAGCAAAAGCTGTATCAGCATCAGGGTCGGGAAACCGCCGCTATATGGATCCATTTGAGTTTTTCTTTGGACCGGGTAACGGAGGAGGTTTTCAGAGACCGGAACCTCAACCTAGAACCGGTTTCGGATCAGGGGTAATTATTTCTACAGATGGTTATATTGTAACAAATAATCACGTAATAGAAGGAGCTGACGAAATTTCTGTCACATTGAATGACAATAAGTCATACACTGCCAAGTTGATAGGGACGGATCCGGAAACGGATATTGCATTGATCAAGATTAATGCTAAAGATTTACCTATTATTCCTTTTGGAGATTCAGATAAATTGAAAGTAGGAGAATGGGTACTGGCTGTAGGGAATCCTTTTAATCTGACTTCTACTGTAACTGCCGGGATTGTAAGTGCAAAAGGACGTGGGAATGTTTTTCCTAGTTCAGGATCCGGAAACGCAGTAATGAAAGTAGAATCTTTTATCCAAACAGATGCTGCCGTAAACCCGGGAAATAGTGGTGGGGCATTGGTAAATACGAAAGGAGAATTGGTAGGTATCAATACTGCAATTTATTCGGAGACCGGTAATTTTGCAGGATATTCATTCGCTGTTCCTATCAGTATTGTAAGTAAAGTTGCTGCGGATATTAAACAACATGGCGCTGTACAACGTGCTATGCTTGGAGTTTCTATTCAAAACATTTCTGCTTTGAAAGAACTTAAACCTGAAGTCGCTGAAAAATTGAAAGTAACCGAAGGTGCTTATGTTGCAGATTTTGCTGAAAGGAGTTCTGCTAAAGAAGCAGGTATAGAAGTGGGTGATGTAATTACTGCTATTAATGGTGTAAAATTGAAGAATGTAAGTGAATTACAAGAACAAGTGAGCCGTTATCGTCCTGGCGATAAAGTACAGGTGACAGTACAACGTGGAGATTCCAAGAAGGATTTTACCGTAAATCTGAAAAATAGACAAGGAAATACTGATTTAATTAAAAATACTCCTGTTGCGGAATTGCTCGGAGTTGCCATCAAGCCTTTAAGTGATTCGGTAAAAAAACAACATGGAATTAGTTATGGAGTGGAAGTTTCGGGGATTACTGCCGGTAAATTTAAAGATGCCGGAATATCCAAAGGATACATTATTATGTTGGTTAATGATCAAAAAGTAACAAGTCCCGAAGAATTTGAGAGTATGGTGGAAAAGGTCATCAAAACATCTAATGATGATAAAGTGTTATTTATAAAGGGATTTTATCCGAATGGAAAAACCCGTTATTATGCAGTAGATTTAAATGAATAAATAGGCTTAAAAAAGTTTTAACATTTTTCCTGGCGTAAGGAAACAATATTTTTTGTTTTCTTACGTCTAAGTCTTATAGAAATTGTTATCTTTGTAGCCCAAATTTGGAAACCAGTAATGAGACAACTAAAAATAACAAAATCGATCACTAACAGAGAAAGTGCATCGTTAGATAAATACTTGCAAGAAATAGGTCGTGAAGATCTGATTACCGTAGAAGAAGAAGTTGAATTGGCACAAGCCATTAGAAGAGGAGACCGGGCTGCGTTGGAAAAGCTGACACGTGCAAATCTTCGTTTTGTGGTTTCTGTGGCTAAACAATATCAGAATCAAGGTTTAAGTCTTCCTGACTTAATCAATGAAGGTAATTTGGGTTTGATTAAAGCTGCGGAAAAATTCGACGAAACAAGAGGTTTCAAATTTATTTCCTATGCAGTATGGTGGATACGCCAATCCATATTACAGGCATTAGCCGAACAATCAAGAATTGTCCGTTTGCCTCTTAATCAGGTAGGCTCTTTGAATAAAATAACAAAGGCTTTCTCTAAGTTTGAACAAGAACACGAACGACGTCCTTCTCCGGAAGAATTGTCGGAAGAGTTAGATATTCCGGTAGATAAAATTTCAGACACATTGAAAGTGTCAGGAAGGCATATTTCTGTGGATGCTCCTTTTGTAGAAGGAGAAGATAACAGTTTGTTGGATGTGTTGGTAAATGATGATGCTCCTATTGCCGATAGGTCTTTGATGAGTGAATCTTTATCTCGGGAGATAGAACGCACATTATCTACATTAAGCGACAGAGAAAGAGATATCATCAAAATGTTTTTTGGTATCGGAAGCCAGGAAATGACGTTGGAAGAAATCGGTGATAAATTCGGATTGACCCGCGAACGTGTACGCCAAATAAAAGAAAAAGCAATAAGGAGATTGCGTACAAGTAATAAAAATGATTTGCTTAAAAGCTATTTAGGATAAAATCTTCAACAGTTTAAATGAAATAAAAGCAATCCTTTTAAGGGGTTGCTTTTTTATTTTTATCACTAATAGTATATTTGCAACAAAATACTCTAAAATGAAACGGATATTTATTCTGATATACCAAGTTTGTATTTGGTTGCCTGTTTTTTTGCTGATTACTATTCTAACCGCATTAATTGTTATTATAGGTTGTATTTGCGGAGGAGAAAAAATATTCTCTCATTATCCCGGAATGTATTGGTCTAAACTTGTTTGTATGATTTCTCTTTGTCCTGTAAAGGTGGTAGGAAAAGATAAATTGAATAAGAAACAGTCTTATATTTTTGTAGCCAATCACCAAGGATCTTTTGATATTTTTCTGGTATATGGGTATTTAGGACAACCTATTAAATGGGTAATGAAAAAAAGTCTTCGTAAAATACCTTTGGTGGGCAAAGCTTGTGAAAAGGCAGGTTTTATTTTTGTTGATAATTCTACTCCGAAAGCGGCCTTAAAAACGATAGATGAGGCCAAACAGAAATTGGTGCATGGAGCTTCTGTTGTTATTTTTCCTGAAGGATCGAGGACGCAAACCGGAAAAATGGGTATTTTTAAAAAAGGAGCTTATCAGTTAGCTTTGGATTTAAAGTTACCTGTTGTTCCAATTACTATCAACGGACCTTTTGATATCATGCCTATAAATTCTTATTTGCTGAATCCTCATAAAATGGAATTGATCATTCATGATCCTATAGAGACATCAGATTATATTTCTAATGATGTGAGGCAATTTACTACAAACATTAAACAGTTGGTCAATGAATCAAAAGAAGTGATTGGTCAAGGTTTGTGGAAAAAATACAAATAATTTATCGCTTTAGTAATACCGCGATTTTCATTGATAAGTCGAAAAAAATCATCCTGGGATTGACATTTTGTTCTATATGACGGATTGCTAATCCCAATTCTTCCATAAAATCAATAATGTTACGTTCATTCACGAAAGATGCAAAATTAACGGAGAAACTTTCTTCTTCTTTAGTCAAATAGTTGATTTCCGTTTCATAAAGATTATATATGAAATTTTCCCGCAACAAATTTTCGGCATAGTTTAAGAAAGCTTTTTGTTTTTCCCTACCCAAAGAGGCAAACTCATCTGCTTTAGCCTTCATGTTTTTAACGTCTCTTTTCCAAGAATTACGCATGATGGTAATGAAAAGTTCAAGATAATATTGAGAGTCTTCACCGGAATTGATTATATCTAAAGCTTTTACAAAACTACCGTTGGCTAAATGAGTGATGGAAGCAGCATTTTCCGGACTGAGATTAAATTGCTCCATCAATGCGTTCTGCATGTCCTTGTTTTCTATTCCACGGACATTCAATCTTTGAGAACGGGATTGTATCGTGCCGATAATTTGGTCAGGATGATCTGAAACTAATAGGAAAACTGTTTTTGATGGAGGCTCTTCTATCATTTTTAATAACTTGTTTGCACATGTTTCATGCATTTTCTCCGGAAGCCATATAATCATGATTTTGTATTCGGCTTCATATGTTTTCAGGTTTAATTTTTTGATGATTTCAGCACTTTCTTTGGCGTAAATCATTCCTTGAGCATTTTCAGCTTCAATAAAATCTAACCATTCAGTTAAACTAAAATAGGTGTTTTCTGAA
>JAVBMM010000030.1:0-3784 GCA_031552425.1 Bacteroidales bacterium
TTGAAATAGAAGGTTATGATATCAGAGACTTGTTGAGAGCCAAATGGGATAAGGATGATGTTGATTTATCTGAAATTCCTGTTTCTGCCTCTGAAATTAAAAATATGGTAAAAAGTATTTTTGAAGGACTTAATATCAATACAGAAATACTTGATTTTAATCCAGATTTGGATGGTAAAGAGTTTGAAAAACAGTTATCCTATCAACTATGGCATTTATTATATTCTTATGAAGGAGACAATTCTGCAAGCGGAAATGAAAAATTATATGAACTATTGATTCAAAAGTTCGGATTCAAAAGAGAACATGCTCTGTTATTAGCTAATATTGATTTGCTGGATGATTATGGTAGCCTTAGTACAAAGGCAATGCGCAAAATTTATCCATTTATTAAAGACCATAAATATAGTGACGCTTGCGCATATGCAGGTTACAGGCATTCTGCGTCATCACTTACCAAAGAAGAGATCGCTAATAAACCTCTAAAAGACCGATTGAAAAACCTTCCTAAAAATAGTTTGAGAAATCCTGTCGTAGAAAAAATTTTGAATCAGATGGTCAATGTGATTAATGCAATCATTGATGATCCTGAAATGGGACGACCAGATGAAATTAGAATTGAGTTAGCCAGAGAACTAAAAAAGACAGCCAAAGAGCGAGAAGAAATGACTGTAAATATCAATAAAGCTAAAAATGAGCATGATAAAATACGCAATCTTTTAATCAATGAATTTGGTATTAAAAATCCTACTCGCAATGATATTATAAGGTATAAGTTATATGATGAATTAAAAATAAATGGTTATCATACATTTTATTCAAATACTTATGTCCCGAGAGAAAAACTATTCTCAAAAGAATTTGATATTGAACATATCATTCCTAAAGCGTTATCATTTGATGATAGTTTTTCCAATAAAACCATTTGTACTCGCGAAGAGAATTTAAGAAAAAGAGATCGTACCGCTCTTGATTTTGTAGAACAAGATTTTAGTAGAGAATTGGATAGCTACAAAAGTCGGGTAGAAATGATATTCAAATCCAAAGAAGGTGCTATTACTAAGGCAAAATACAAAAAGTTACTGATGAAAGCTTCTGATATTGGGGATGGATTTATTGAACGGGATTTGCGAGATAGTCAATATATAGCTCGTAAGGCGCGTGAAATGTTATTGGAAATCAGTAGAGTTGTTGTATCTACGACTGGTAGTATTACTGATCGCTTACGAGATGATTGGGGTTTAATTAACATTATGCAGGAATTAAACTTTGAAAAATATAAGCAATTAGGATTAACTGAGAAGGTAGAGAAAAAAGATGGTTCATTTAAAGAGAGAATTGTAGATTGGACAAAACGGAATGACCATCGTCATCATGCAATGGACGCTCTGACAGTTGCCTTTACCAAATATAGTCATATTCAATACTTGAATTATTTAAATGCTCGGCGTGATGAAAACCATAAACTACATGGGAATATCATTGCTATTGAGCAAAAGGAGTTGGAGCTTATAATAGATGATGAAGGAAATAAAAAACGGGTATTTAAGCAACCTATCCCAAATTTCAGGAGAGAAGCAAAAATACACTTAGAAAATATTCTTATTTCACATAAAGGCAAAAACAAGGTTGTTACTAAAAATGTGAATCATTATAAAACAGCCAAAGGAGAAAAACAAAAGATTGAACTTACTCCACGTGGACAACTCCATAAAGAAACTGTTTATGGGAAATTACATCAATATGCAACTAAAGAAGAAAAAGTAGGGGCGAAATTTGATGAAACGATGATTCAAAAAGTAGCTTCTCTAATAATAAAGAAAGCTTTATTAAACCGGTTGGAAGAATTTGGTAATGATTCTAAAAAAGCATTTACCGGAAAAAATAACTTGGAGAAAAATCCTATTTATTTGAATGCATCGAAAACAATAAAAGTTCCGGAAAAGGTAAAATTAGTTTCATTAGAGCCGGATTATACCATTCGTAAAGAAATTTCTCCTGATTTAAAATTAGAAAAAGTGATTGATAAAGGAATTCGAGAGATTTTACAAAATAGGTTGAAAGAATTTAACGGGAATGCAAAAGAAGCTTTTTCTAATTTGGATAAGAATCCGATTTGGTTAAAAAAGGACAAAGGCATTTCTATCAAACGAGTTACTATTAGTGGAATAAGTAATGCAGAAGCATTGCACCATAAGAAGAATCATTTAGGAGAATATATTTTGGATGAAAGAGGTAATAAAATTCCGGTTGATTTTGTAAGTACAGGAAATAATCATCATGTGGCTATTTATCGGGATGCAGATGGAACATTGCAGGAAAAAGTTGTCTCATTTTATGAAGCGGTTACGCGTGTGAATGAGGGATTACCTATAATTGATAAAACCTATAATCAACATATTGGTTGGCAGTTTTTATTTACTATGAAACAGAATGAATATTTTGTATTTCCTTCAAATGATTTTGACCCATCGGAAGTTGATTTACTTAATCCTGTAAATCGTAAATTGATTAGTCCGAATTTGTTTAGAGTGCAAACTATTTCTATTGTGAAGTATGGAAATAATACAATTAGAGATTTTAAATTTCGAAATCATTTAGAAACTTCTGTAGAGGATAAAAAAGAATTATATGGTCAATCATATTATCAAATAAAAAGTTTACCTCCATTGGAAAAGATTATAAAAGTTAGGATCAATCATATCGGACAAATAGTACAAGTCGGCGAATATTAAATTCCACTACCATGATTAAAAAAACACTTTATTTCGGTAATCCGGCTTACCTCAGTTTAAAAAATGACCAGCTAGTCATCAAACTCCCGGAAGTGGAAAAGAATCCGACAGTTCCTGATTCTTTTAAGAAAAGTAATGAAGTTACGTTTCCTGTTGAAGATTTGGGAGTTGTAGTATTAGATAATAAACAAATAACTATTACTCATGGATTAATAGAAAAATTATTAGATAATAATGCTGCTGTGATTACTTGCGATAGTAGTCGTATGCCCACCGGCTTATTGCTCCCACTTTGTGGAAATACTACTCAGAGTGAACGATTTAATAAACAAATCTCGGCCTCTGAACCACTGAAAAAGCAACTTTGGCAACAAACTATCAAGGCGAAAATTTTGAATCAAGCAGCTGTGTTGAAAAAATATAGAGAGTGTAATATTCGAAATATGACTCGTTGGGCAGAAGAAGTTAAAAGTGGAGACCCTGACAATTTCGAAGCTCGTGCAGCCGCTTATTATTGGAGTGAAGTATTCTCTTCCGTAACGAATTTTACCAGAGAAAGAGAAGGGATGCCTCCGAATAATTTATTGAATTATGGTTATGCGATTCTCCGTGCCGTTATCGCCAGAGCGCTAGTCGGCAGTGGATTATTGCCTACATTCGGGATTCATCATCATAATCGTTATAATGCTTATTGTTTAGCTGATGATATTATGGAACCCTACCGTCCTTTTGTCGACCAAATTGTATTCGGAATTGTTGATTCCGGCGAAGATATTACAGAATTAAATAAAGATCTAAAAACGCAACTATTGCGAATTTCCGATATAGATGTTAAGATAGGAGGGAAAATGAGCCCATTGATGATTGCAGCTGGACAAACAACAGCCTCATTGTATCAATGTTTAGAAGGAAGTACACGCAAAATAAAATATCCGGAAATTCCATAAACTATGCCACAATTCCTTGACTGTGAAGGAAAAAATTTAAATCAAATGAGTATGAATCTGTCTTCACGACTTAATCAATACAGGGTTATGTGGGTCTTAGTT
>JAVBMM010000081.1:0-6579 GCA_031552425.1 Bacteroidales bacterium
TATTACGTATCAGCGCTTTGTATGCTATTTTCAGAAGATTCAGAATATTCATAAAAAATTAAGAGTTAAAAGTTGAGAATTAAGAGTTTGTGTCAAATTATTAAGAGAAAAATAACTCTTAACCTCTAATTCTTAACTAGATTAGAGTAGTCTTCGCTTACTGGTAAGGCATTCAATGCTTCCCGAGCAGATTTTGTCTGTAACAATTCGTCTTTTACAATATGTCCGTCACGAAGTTGAATCGTACGGCTGGTAAAAATAGCAATATCGGGTTCATGAGTAACAAAAGCAATAGTTTTTCCTTTATTATTTAGTTCTTGAAACAGATTCATAATTTCATATGAAGTACGCGTATCTAAATTTCCGGTAGCTTCGTCTGCTAATAAGATTACTGGATCATTGACCAAAGCTCGTGCAATAGCAACTCGTTGCTGCTGTCCTCCAGAGAGTTGGTTTGGCATATGACTCATCCGGTCTTTTAGGCCGACTTGTTCTAAAGCATATAATGAACGCTCTCTCCTTTCTTTACTTGAAACCGTATTGTTGTAAAGTAATGGTAACTCTACATTTTCTAACGCCGATGTCCTTGCCAGTAAATTATATGACTGGAAGACAAAGCCTATTTTACGATTACGTAGAGTCGAAAGCTCATCTTTAGTGCGTTGACTGACTTCAATACCGTCTATAAAGTATTCGCCAGAAGTAGGTTTGTCGAGGCAACCCAGTATGTTTAACAATGTAGATTTACCACTACCGCTTGCCCCCATGATGCTTACGAATTCTCCTTCCCCGATCGCAAAGGAAATTCCTTTCAAAGCATGTACCTCTTCGCTTCCAACTTGGAATGTACGACGGAGTTCTTTTATTTCGATAATTTTGTTCATCTTTTTGGCCTTTGAGGCATCAGTGGATTAGTAACTGCACCATCTTTTTTACTTTTCTTTTCAGTTGATACTGAAAGGATCACAGTATCTCCTTTTTTCAGACCTTCTTTTACAATTGCATATATACCATCATTTAGTCCAATTTTTACATCTTTATGTACTATACCTTCTGGAGTTTGTAACCAAACGCTTTTTGATGGAATATGAGATAATTTCTCCGGTTGTTTTTTTTGTTTGGATTTTGTTTCTTCGGTAGACTTAAAATTAAGGGCTTCGTTTAGAATAATTAGGCCTTCCTCTTTTTGTGTAACAATTGTAACACTCGCTGTCATTCCCGGGAAAAGTTTTTCTTCCGGATTTGGAGCTTCAATAATAACGGTATAAGTAACCACATTATTTGTTACTGTAGGTTGTAGGCGAATTTGATTGACAGTTCCTTCAAACATGTCATCACTATAAGAATCTACTGTAAAAGTTACGTTCTGACCAACTTTTATTTGTCCTATATCAGCCTCGTCCACATCAGCTTCTACTTGCATTTTTTTCAAATCATTGGCAATAGTAAACAGAGTAGGGGTATTAAAAGAAGCAGCAACAGTTTGTCCTTGTTCCACTGCACGGTTAAGTACAATTCCATCAATAGGGGAATAAATCTCGGCATATCCTAGGTTTACTTGTGACTGGTGTACGTTTGCTTTTGCGTTCGTTACATTTGTCTTTGCCTGTGCCAATGCGTTTGTTATTTCCTCAAATGCGGCTTGTGTTGCTGCTTTCACATCATACAATTGTTTAATACGGTCGTAATTCTGTTGGGAATAAGTTAAGTCACTTTGAGCGCTTAATAATTTTGCATTAGCCTGGGATAATTGTTCTTTTAATGTTGATTTATCTAATTCTGCCAATAGCTGCCCCTTCTTTACATGAGAATTGAAATCTACATATATTTTCTCAATAACTCCTGACACTTGAGTTCCTACATCGACCTTATCAACCGGCTGGACATAACCGGTGGCAGTTACTGTTGACTCCACTATTCCATTTTCTACCTGGATCGTATTATACCGGACTTCTTCTTTCCTGCAACCTACCATAATTATGATACCAATTGTGGTAACTATACTTGCACCTAAAATCAAAATCGTCTTTTTCTTCATATCTTAATTTTTTATTTTTGAATCGTCACATTTTCACAGGGACTCCCATATAAACATCTAAGATTTTTCTTTTCAGCATAAATCCGTATTTGCTTTGTATATAATCATTCATTGCACTGATATAATTATTTTGTTGTTGCAATAGATCTACAGCTGTGATAGAGCCAACATTGAATTGTGCTTGGTAAGCTTCAAAAGTTTTTCCGTAAGCATTTTGACGAATATTTGTTGTCTGATACTTATTATAAGCTGAAATGACGTCCTGGTATTCAGTAGTAACATTTTGTATGATATCCAGTTCTGTCTGTTTTTTATCCAATTCAGCTTGCCGAAGGGCGATCCGATTTTGCGTTACTTTCGATTTTGTGCGACTGTTATCATAAATCGGGATACTTAATGAAATACCAACTTGTCCGTTTAAGCGATCGGAAAGTTGTTGTCCGAAATTAGAATAGTCGTTGAGATGTCCGGTTCCAGCACTTCCGTAGAGGCTAACTGTTGGGGAATAGCCTGATTTAGCTAGCTTGACTCCCATGTTAGCGATATCTACATTATATTTACTGATTTTTAAGTCCGGCAATGTATTTTGAGCACGATCTAATACATAATCTCTGGAAGGAATAAAACTCATCTCACTTATAGAAGTAGTATCCGGATAAATGATTCTTAAGTTTTCAGCCGGATTCATCGAAAGTAAGCTTTTCAATGTAAGTAAACTGTTTTCAATGGCAATCTGCGTATCAGTGATATTATTTTTATCATTAGCATATTGAGATTCCAGTAGTAGGTAGTCACTTTCCAATATTTGTCCAACTTTGAATTGGTCTTTACCTTGTTTGGCTTGCTCTTCACTGGCTTGGACAACAGCATTTTGATATTTTAGTAATTCTTCATTTCCCAAAACAGATAGAAATGCCTGTAAGATTTGAATAGTCAAATTGTTGTCATATTGTGAGGTTTGATAAGAGGCCTGTTCCATTTTCAATTTATTCTGTTCAATGGTATTGGAAATACTTCCTCCCTGATATAAGATAATATTTGTGTTCAATCCGTAATTCCCATTCCAGGAAGAGGAATTCTCTTTGTTGCTATTTAAACTTTCATTTAGGGAAGCGCTTAAATTTGGTAGGCGTTCCATTTTAGATTGTTCATAAACGCTTTTATCGGCTTCTTCCGATAATTTCATTGATTGCCTATTATAGCTGTTTCCGAATGCGTAGTTGAGGCAATCTTCCAATGTAAAACGAAGAACAGTTGTAGCTGCTTCCTGAGCGGATACAGCTACAATGTTCAAACAAATCATAAAACCTAAAACAATTTTTCTCATGCCTTTTATCTTATTTTCAATGAAACAAAAGTAAGACAAAGAATGTTTGTCTGAATTTAAAAGAAGCTGAAGTGGAAAAAACAAGGGATGAAACGGAAAAATACAGGAAGAATAAGAGTGTCAATTTTATAGATATTCATCCTTTCCCTAAAAACATCTTCAATTCTTTCGACAATTATTATAGTTGTTTTTATACAAATTATTTTTTTCTTATATTTGCCCTTTTCAAAAATCTTTGACAAACAAACTTTGATAAACAGAGAGAAAATATTAGTCAGAACATCTTGGGTAAGTATAATTGGAAATGCAATTCTTTCAATTTCGAAAATTGTTATAGGAATTGTTTCCGGAAGCTTAGCAGTGTTAGGAGATGGCATTGATTCTGCAACAGATGTGGTTATTTCTTTAATCACTTTATTTACTGCTCGTATTGTAAGTAAACCTCCAGGAATAAAGTATGTTTATGGTTATGAAAAAGCAGATAATGTAGCCACAAAAATTCTTTCTTTTATTATTTTTTTCGCAGGGGTTCAAATGTTCATTTCCACAGTAAAGAACATATACTATTCCGAAGCACGAGAGATGCCTTCGAATATTGCCATTTATGTCACTATTTTTTCTATTGTAGGAAAATTCCTTTTGGCTACATACCAAGATATTCAAGGGAAAAAAGTAAATAGCTCTATGTTGATTGCTAATGCCAAAAATATGAGGAACGACGTTCTCATTTCATGTGGTGTTTTAATTGGACTGTTATTTACATTCGTATTGAAAATGCCTATTTTAGATGCTATTACAGGATTGCTCATCAGTATTTACATCATAAAATCATCTATTGATATATTTATGGATACCAATGTTGTGTTAATGGATGGGATTAAAGATCCTTCAGTATATAACAAGATATTTGATGCGGTGGAGAAAGTCCCTAAAGCAATGAATCCTCATAGGGTTCGTTCTCGTCAGATAGGGAATCTATATATGATAGTATTGGACATAGAAGTTGATGGGAATATTTCTTTGAAAGAGGCTCATGATATTGCTGATGCTGTTGAAAATAGTATCCGAAGTTCAGTTGAAAATGTATATGATATAGTAGTCCATGTAGAACCTGCGGGACAAGAACATTGTAAAGAAAAATTTGGCCTTAACAAGAATATGATATAAAATAATTTTACGATGAGTTTTATTTTGTTTTTAATTTTTACCTTAACGTTATTAACTTCCTTACATCTGTTCATACAAAATTACAAATTGAGAAAAAGAATTATTTACGCAGAAGAAAATTTCCAAAATGAAAGAAAGCAACTATTAAATTCCCTTCATTTATATAAAAAGAGGAAATTAGAAGTCTATAAAAGGTTTTTATTAAAAACTATAGAATGCAATGATTTAGATGTCGTTAATGAATTAAGCGATGTATTCTTTGGTAGAAAAGATATCTTGTTTAATTTGGAAGATTTTAATCTCCTTATGAATGAGATACATCTGGATTTTCTCACGAAGTTGAGGAAAGAATATCCGTCACTTTCTTGTGATCAATTATATTTTTGTTCTTTACTTTTGGCTGAGTTCAACACTAAAGAAATCGCAAAAATACAAGGGATAAAAGAAAATTCTGTAAGAATGAAGAAAAAGGTAGTTCGAGAGAAAATAGGGATTCCGGATAATTGTGATTTGATAGAATTTATTTTGAACAAAAAGGCTGAATAAACAGAAAAGTTAAGATTTTGGTTAACGGTTTTATTTAAATACTTTCATTCTTTCTTCTAAAGGTTGCATTTCTTTTTTTCCTGGTTCTTCTGTAGGAACTCCAAAAGGCATTTGAGCTGTAAGTTTCCATTTTGGATCTAGCTTCCATTCTTTACATACTGCATCATCAATTAAAGGATGATAGTGTTGTAATGAAGCTCCGAATCTGGCATCTTCCAGCAATGTCCAAACAGTAAATTGATGCATAGCAGTAGTGTGTTGTGACCAGATTGGAAAAACATCTTTATATAATGGAAAGTTTTGTTGTAAATTTTGAACAACAGATTGATCTTCAAAGAAAAGTACTGTTCCATAGCCAGCAGCAAAAGAAAGATTGACTTTTTCCTCTGTTTTTGGGAAATTTTTTTCTGAAGTAACTTTTCGAAGTTCTTCTTTTACAATATTCCACAGTTTTTGGTGGTGCTTGCCTAACAACAATACAATACGAGTAGACTGTGAATTAAAAGCAGAGGGAACATAAGTTAATGCAAATTGAATAATTTCCTCTATTTGCTCGTCGGAGATTAAAGATTTGCTACTGATTTTGTAATAGGTTCTCCTATGCTTAATTGTTTCTCTGAAATCTTTCTTCATAATGAATTAATATTTTTGTGGTATAACAATATAAAAGCATAAAAGGTTTTTTTATTTAATAAAAAAACCGACTTGAAAAGCCGGTTTTTTTTGATCTTAATCTTAGAATTAAACAGTCGTTGTAACTGGAATCTCCCGCTTGAAACTTTCCCTTAAAGAGATTAATGTTTCAGTAGAAATAACCCCTGGAATTTCTTGGATACGGCTGTTTAGCAGTTCCATTAGATGTTCATTGTCTCGGGCAAATAACTTGATTAGCATAGTGTAAGGGCCTGTTGTAAAATGGCATTCAACTATTTCTGGTATCTTCTCCAATTCCGGAACCACATCTTTATACATGGAACCTTTCTCAAGCTCTACACCAATATAAGTACAAGTATTATAACCAACTACTTTAGGATTGATATGATAGCCGGATCCGACAATTATTTTCAATTCTATCATTTTTTGTACCCGCTGATGAATAGCAGCACGTGAAACACCACATATTTCTGCTACATCTTTAAATGGAATGCGAGCATTTTGAGAAATAATTTCCAGAATTTTTCGGTCTAGTTTATCAACTTTTTCCATGGGAAAACGATTGTTTATTCTTTTAAATATTATTTATCTTCAGCAGAAGAAACAATGTCAAGCAATTCCACTTCGAAGATCAAAGCCATATTTCCTTTGATTTTTCCACCAGCTCCTCTGTCTCCATAACCAAGATCAGAAGGAATGTAGAACATATATTTAGATCCTACAGGCATTAATTGGATACCTTCTCCCCACCCTTTGATTACTTGATTCAAGGGGAAAGTTGCAGGTTCTCCTCTTGTATAAGAGCTATCAAATTCGGTGCCATCAGCTAAAGTTCCTTTATAGTGAA
>JAVBMM010000158.1:0-15320 GCA_031552425.1 Bacteroidales bacterium
AAAATCATGAAAATACTTATACTTAATTCAATTTTGTATACAGCTGAAAATAATGTCATACATCAAGTTGAGACTATAAAAGAATGTATGATTTATAATCTTGGTTTAGGTTTTAAAAGTTTGGGTCATGAAGTAACTTTAGTTGCAGCGGAAGAGTACAAACCAACAAAAAAAGAAACATACGAGATAGATATAATTTTTATTAAATCTAATTTTAAAAAATTTTTTTTACCAAGTGTTTTTCCTTTACAATTGAAACTTTTTTCTTTTTTGAAAAAAGAAAAACAGAATTTTGATTTAATCATTACAAGTGAAACATTTGCATTCCCATCTTTATTTGCAGCTATTCTTTGTTCACAAAAAACCTTGATCTGGCAGGAACTCACGATACATCAAAATAAGTTTCATCAAATTCCATCGAAAATTTGGTATAAGTTTATCCTCCCATTATTTATGAAGAATGTGAGGAAGATCGTTCCTCGTTCTGTGAATGCAGGCAATTTTGTTAAAAGATACTCAAATAAAGTTTCTGATACCATTGTAGATCATGGAATTAATGTAAATAAGTTTATTTCATCTAAGGAGAAAAAAAGACAAATTATTAGTTCTTCGAGGTTGGTTCCGGGTAAAAATATAGATGGTATTATCCGGGTATTTAATAAATTTACCAAGCTATCCGGATATGAAGATGTAAAATTGTTAATAGCTGGACATGGTGAAGAATTAGATAATCTTAAAGAACTTGTTAATACTCTCAATCTAAATGAAAAGGTTAATTTTTTAGGATATTTGAATCATAGTAATTTAAATATTCATATACGAGAGTCTATGGTTTTTTTGGTAGATACTCAAAAAGATTTGAATATGATATCTATCCCAGAGTCTATTGTGTCCGGGACTCCTATTCTTACTAATTTATTGCCTGCATCTTCTAGCTATATTATGGCAAATAAGCTTGGAATAGCAAAAGATAATTGGAGTGAATATGATATTAAAGAGATAATAGATGATAATACAACTTTTGTTGAAAATTGTATTGTGTATAGAGATAAATTATCAAACAAACATATCGCAAGCCTATTAATTGACACATTTAATTCAGAGGTATGAAGATATTAGTAGCCAATAAGTTTTATTATCCTCGTGGAGGTGATTGCATTTGTACTTTGGAACTTGAAAAGCTACTTAAGGAAAATGGGCATGAGGTTGCTATTTTCTCTATGCAACATCCTGATAATATAAAAACTTCATGGAACCACTATTTTCCGACTGAGGTGAAATTTACTCTGGATTCAGGTGCTATCGAAACTATTCTTCGTCCTTTCGGAACACAGGAAGTTAAAAGGAAATTTACACAATTACTTGATGATTTCAAACCTGAAATAGTTCATTTGCATAATATTCACACTCAGTTATCTCCTGTCATTGCAGAGATAGCTCACAAAAGAAAAATACGTGTCATTTGGACATTTCATGATTATAAACTGATGTGTTCGCGATCTGATTGTTTAAGAAATAATGTCCATTGTTGTAATTTGTGCCAAAACTCCAAATGGAATATTATTCGAAATAAATGCATCAAAAATTCATTGCTTGCAAGTTACCTTGGACTTTTAGAAGCATTCAAATGGAATAAAGAAAAAATAAATGATATTACAGATGCATTTATTTGCCCAAGCATTTTTATGCAAAAAAAAATAGAAACTTATGGAATAAACAAAGCAAAATTATTTCAAATCCATAATTTTGTCGATTCGAACAAAGCTAAAAGATCTCAATTTGAAAAAGAAGATTATTATTGTTATATAGGTCGGCTATCTGTAGAAAAGGGTGTTGAAACCCTTATCAGTGCGGCGAAAAAACTTCCATATACTTTAAAAATAATTGGTTCAGGCCCTTTATTAGAAGTGCTTCAGGAAAAGTCAAAGAATGATAATATAGAATTTGTGGGATACAAGCAATGGGCAGAAATAAAGGAAATAGTAGGGAAAGCCCGTTTTTCTGTTATCCCATCAGAATGGTATGAAAATAATCCGTTAAGTGTTATCGAAAGTTTATGCTTGGGAACTCCTGTTTTAGGTGCAAACATCGGTGGAATCCCGGAATTGTTAATTAAAAATGAGTTAAATTCTTTATTTGCTTCAGGAGATGTTTTTGATCTGAAAGCTAAAATTAAAAGAATGTGGACTAAAAATAATCGGGAAGCTGATTATAAAGAGTTGGCTGAGAGTTCTCAATTACAATTTAGCACAGACATTTATTATAAAAAATTGATGAAAATATATAACCAAGATGAAACGGTTGTTAAATAAATTGATTCAGAAATTGGGAAAAGAGGATTATGAAGTGGATGAGACTTTAACTTCTATTGATATTATTATTGTTTTGCATTCTCGTTTTACTCAAATGCTTCGTGGATTGTTATTAATGTTTAAATTAAAATCATCTAAGGGTATTATTTTTAAGGGAGAAAATTGTAAAATACAATATTGTAAAAAGATTAGAGTAGGAAAATCTTTGACTATTGGTAATAACGTTGAAATCAATGCACTTTCTAAATCTGGAGTGTTTATCGGAGATAATGTTTCTATATTGAAAAACACAATTATTGAATGTACTGGAGTAATAAGAGAGTTAGGTGAAGGTTTAAGAATAGGAAATCGAGTAGGAATAGCTCAAAATTGCTTTATACAAGTTAGAGGACAGGTTGAAATAGGAAATGATGTCATTTTTGGTCCTGGAGTTTCCATATTTTCAGAAAACCATTTATTTGAAGATAAGAATATTCCTATTATGCAACAAGGTGCTAGTCGAAAAGGAGTGACTATTGAAGATGACGTTTGGCTTGGCACAAGAGCCATCATTTTGGATGGAGTGACCATTGGAAAAGGTTCTATCGTCGCAGCAGGAAGCGTTGTCAATAAAGATGTAGCTCCTTATTCAATTGTTGCAGGAGTTCCTGCAAAATTAATAAAAATGCGTTAATGGGCTATAATAAAATGAAAAATAATATGCCTCAACCCACAGATATATGTGTTATTACATTTTATCAATGTCTGATGTATTTTTTAATTTGATTATATATTTCTGGCCAAAGAATTAAAATATTTTAAAGTAACAAATAGAATAGTAATATGAAAAAAATCTACATTGCCGGATGTGGAGGAATGCTTGGAGAGGCATTCTATAAACAATTCAAAGATGATTATATTATTAAATGTACAGACAAAGATGTAAATGAAGGCTGGTTGTCCTTCTTGGATTTTAGAGATTTAGAAGCATACAGGAAAGATGTACAAACATTTAAACCTGATTATTTATTTCATCTCGGAGCATACACTGACCTAGAATTTTGCGAACAAAATATAGAGGACACTTATAAGACAAATACAACATCAGTAGAAAACGCTGTATATATAGCCAACGAATTAAATATACCTCTTCTTTACATCAGTACCGCCGGTATTTTTGATGGAAAAAAAGAGTTGTATGATGATTGGGATCAGCCTAATCCTCTAGGTACTTATGCTCGTTCAAAATACATGGGAGAACGTTTTGTCTGTGAAAATACTACCAAATATCTTGTTTGTCGAGCAGGATGGATGATGGGTGCTGGCCCTAAAAAAGATAAGAAGTTTATACAGAAATTGATGAAACAATTGAAAGAAGGTAAAAAAGAACTTCACATTGTCAATGATAAAGATGGAACACCTACATATACCCATGATTTTGCTAAAAATGTAAAAGCTCTGATAGAGAATGAATATTGGGGATTGTATAATATGGTATGTGGAGGTCAAACCAGTCGTTTGGAAGTTGCTAATGAACTTTTGTCTATATTAGGATTATCAGATAAAGTGAAAGTCAATATTGTTTCTTCCGATTATTTTAAAGATATATATTTTGCAGAACGGCCGATTTCAGAAAGGTTAATTAATAGAAAGTTAAATCTTCGTAATATTAATTTGATGCGTGATTGGAAAGTTGCATTAAGAGAGTATATAAATGATTATTATACTGGCTATATTGATAATATTTAATGATAAAGGTACATATTGTCGGAACTCACGGCGTTCCAGCCAGATATGGTGGATTTGAAACACTTGCGGATTTTTTGTCCCAATACTTTCCTGATGATACTATAGAGCTAACAGTTTATTGTTCTAAAAATGTTTATTCAGAAAAAGAAAGATGTCATAAATATTTTAATGCTTCTTTAATTTACATTCCTATTTCAGCGAACGGGTTTAAAGGAATCTTTTATGATATGATTTCTTTATATAAGGCTTTTCGAAAAGCTGATGTCGTACTTTTCTTTGGACCGGTAGGCTCCGGATTCCTCACTTGTATGAATTTCTTTTTTAATAAAATATTGATCACTAATCATGGTGGGTTAAATGAATGGGAAAGAGAGAAATTGTCAGCGTTTCAAAAAAAATATGCTAAATTTAATCACAGAATAGCATCTCAAATATCTCAAGTAAATATTGCAGATAATGAATTATATAAAGAAAGCTTATTACAAAATTTTAATGCCAATTCTGTTGTAATTCGTTATGGTGGTGATCATGTAAATAAAATTGCTATTGAAGAAAGACCCGATTTGGTAGAAAAATATCCTTTTGTAAAAGAGAAGTATGCCGTTAGTGTATCTAGGGCACAAATTGATAATAATCTTCATCTTATACTGGGGGCTTTTGAAAATTTTGATCAATATAAATTAGTTTTGATTTCTAATTGGAATATTTCTAGTTATGGAAAGAATTTATTTGCGAAATATCGTGATAATCCAAATATAATTTTGTTAGATGCGATTTATGATAAAAAAACGCTTGATTTCATCAGAGGAAACGCGTATTTCTATATTCATTCTCATTCTCGTTGCGGAACTGCACCTTCTCTTGTTGAAGCAATGAATTTAGAAAAATCAATTGTATCTTATGATGTCCCAACAAATAGAGAAACTACTCAAAATCAAGCTTTCTTTTTTTCAGATCACATTTCTTTAATAAAATTATTGGAAGAGTTAGATGATGAAAAGATAAAACTAAATGAAAAATTAATGCAAACGATTGCTGTTAAAAATTATACATGGAATATTATTGTTGAACAATATCTAAAAATAATTCAAGAAAAATATGCTTCTTTTTCTTTGAAATAGCATAGTATAATTCTATTTGAAATGGTGATGATTACAATAAATTTTCATATTTACCGTTTCATAATATAAACATAATAATTTTTGAAAAATACATAAATATGAATTTCAAATCCATCATTACCTTCACATTCATCATTGTGCTTCTCTCCGGTTGTAACTCCTACAAAAAAATGGGATACCTGAAAGATATAGAAAGTTTGACTCCCGAACAACTTGCAAAAGCGAGTACAGGTTTTGATGCTAAGATTATGCCGGGAGATCTAATGACAATCTACGTAAACACTGTAAATCCTTCAGTTGCTGTGCCTTTTAATCTGCCTTTGATGCCTATACAGGGAGATGGACTTGGAGGTATATACAATACAGTTGGTACACAAGCTTATTTGATAGATAACGAAGGGAATATTGATTTTCCTGTATTAGGTAAACTTCATTTGGCCGGAAAAACAAGGCAAGAAGTGGAAGTCATGATTAAAACAAGGGTATATCCTAAATACATCACGGAAGAACCGATTGTAACAACTCGTTTTGTAAGTTATCGTGTTTCTGTTTTAGGAGAAGTAAACCGCCCGGGAGTGCATACTTTCCCTACCGATCGGGTCAGTATTATGGAAGCAATTGCCATGGCAGGAGACTTAACTATTTATGGGAAAAGAAACAATGTGTTATTAATGAGAGAAAACATGGATGGTACAATGCAATATATCCGCCTGGATTTACAAGACAAAAACCTGGCATTATCTCCCTATTTTTATTTGCAACAAAATGACGTAATATATGTAGAACCTAACAAAGCAAGGGGTAACAGTGCCAGCATTGGTGCTACGGAAAACCTGACGATTTCAATTGTTTCTATTTTAGTGTCAGTTGTAACTTTGGTAGTTACTATATTCAAGTAGTTTTCAACTTTATTTAATCAATCCTTTTTTGGTAAAGGTAATACCCATTCCAAAAGCTTTTTCTCCGAAAAACTCTCCGGTATTGAAACCTGCAGATAGTTTTATATTTAAATCTGGTATACGCGGATAATCATAGATCAAATCTATATTAGAAGTGAACCCTTCACGGACATCAATAAATGGCACATAATACCTACCCCATGTTTGTCCGGAAGTGGCTAACAAGCGATATTTCAAATAAGAATTAATGTAACCTTCCATTCCCAAATGAAAAGAAATAATCCGGTTACTTTTGAAATTCAGCCGACCATCATCATTGTATTCAGGAGATAAAAAAAGTGGTGTGCCCTTGCTTCTTCCATAATAAGAAGGCCCTTGTACATAATCTACATTATTATAGTAATTATCATTCCCATTTCCTTCGTTTCTAATATCATTATGCGCATCATCCATCATCAGATTGAAATGTATCGGCCCGGTTTGATGTTTTGTATAAATATACTCGAACAATACATTCGATAAGAATTGTTTGCGACTTGTTTTATATTGAAATCCCAATAACATATCCCTGTAATTTTCAAAAACCATTCCGGAACCATCATCAAAAAAGTGATGAAGATAAACACTCAACACATCCGTATTTTTCAGCTTATAATCAAATTTAAAAAGATAACTGCCTATTTGCGATCCTGCTACATACGCACTATCGGCTCCGGAAGAACTACTACTTCCTTCTTTAGCCACCATCACCCGTAAAAAATCACGCATACCTTGTGGTTGATCCGTAATATGATATTCATTTCCCCAATATTGATATAATGTTCCTCCCCACTGCGCTTGGTGATCTAACTCTGCCGTAAATTGCATTTTATTCCGTTCGATATTTCCAAAACGAAAAGCAATGGATTTGTGATGAGACAATATATCTTTGGTATAATCACTATTATAAGGACGAGCTATGTCTTCCAGATATTGACTATCCATATACTTCCCAATGGAAAAATCTCCTTTGATATACAGATTTCCTTTGGTATATGGCACCAACAAAAATTTTGGGATACTTATTTTTATTTCCGGCAAAGGACGAGCATTGTTAGACTTATCAAAATCACCCGAACTCAAATACTCATCCAACAAAGAAGTATAATCCTCTTTAGATCCTATGCCTAAACGCAATGATTTCCAGTTCAAATCTCCATAAGCCTGTTGCACCCAAATAGTTCCATAAGAATGGGGAGAAGAACCAGCTATATCGACTCCCAAATCAAAAGACCAATTTTTGTTGATTTTTTGCTGATGGAAAACTCCTCCACGCAAATAAAAGTTATTAGCTTCCAAAGGAACCATTCCCCAATTATGATACAACATCCAAAAAGGAGTATATTCTCCGGTAGAAAAAGATCCGAACATTTCAAGCCTGTATTTGGTCTCTTTTTGAGAAAAAAGACTACACGAAAATAATAAGCAACAGAGTAAAACAAACCAACAAGTTTTCATCTTCAATACTTATTAAATGAATAAATTGTACCCTCAGAAGAAAGCACCATTTTTTTGCTACTCAACCTTTCAATAAGAAAAGTCTTTTCATATTTGTTGTCATTACTCCAACCATATTGATTGACTAATTCTTCATTAATATTGATATAATTACCTGAAGAATTTTTAGTAGTATCCAAACTCACTATCATCTCCTTTTCTGATGGAAAATCTAAATATCCGTATGAAACAAGCGTTTCATTTTCATTCAATAATACGGTAAAAGAAAACACTACTCCCCGTTGAAAGCTATAAAATACCGTATCCACCCGAGACTCATGTCCGCTTACATTCACTGTTTTCAATTGCCACATACCGCTCATTCTGTGTTCCGGTTCATCCGAACAAGAAAAACAGAAAGAAAAAGCCAATAAAATGAACAAGATTTTCTTCATTTTGTATAATAAAATTATTTTTACAAATGTACATTTTTTATTGATTTATTGATAACGGAACGAAAATATCTTTAAGGTTACCTAAACTAACGTGATATAAGGAGATCATTAAAGATTTGACATTCTATCATCACACGAACGAAACAAAGTGAAGTTAAATTTATATTAATTAAAATTAACTTGTATTTGTAATATTTAATATTAATCAATAAGTAGATTCAATAATATTTTGCCGTTTTTATCATATAGTAGGGCTGTAGATATATTATAGTCCTACTATAAGAGTCGTGCAGCCCTATTGTAGATACATTGCAGCCCTACTATATTTCAAAAAAAACGGGTATTTTCATTGAAAATGCCCGTTTTTAGTATGTTTTAGGAGAATAATTGATTCAGGATAGAACTTATATTTAAAGGTAAATAATATATTTTACATTTACAAATGTTAATTCACTTTTATTAACTATTAAAAAGTTCCTACTACACATTTTGTAATACGACAATTTCTCTGTACTTTTGTTCTTCTCAAATTTTCACTTAAAATATCATTTGTGGCAAAAGAAATCGTTGAAACTCCGCTGATGAAGCAATATTTCGAGATTAAATCAAAACATCCCGATGCCATATAGCTTTACAGGGTGGGTGATTTTTACGAAACATTTTCTGCTGACGCCATTGCCTCTTCCGAAATCTTAGGAATCACATTAACACGACGTGCTAACGGATCTGCCCAATTTGTAGAATTAGCAGGATTTCCTCATCACGCCTTGGATACTTACCTTCCAAAATTAGTTCGTGCCGGAAAGAGGGTAGCTATCTGCGACCAGTTGGAAGATCCTAAACTTACAAAAAAACTTGTAAAACGAGGAATTACGGAATTAGTAACTCCAGGGGTCTCAATCAACGATAATGTTCTTAACCATAAAGAAAATAACTTTTTAGCAGCTGTTCATTTCAACAAAAACAACTGTGGAATAGCTTTGTTGGATATTTCCACCGGAGAATTCTTAACTGCGGAAGGAACAACTTATTACATCGATAAATTATTGAATAACTTTCTTCCCAAAGAAGTCCTTTTCGAGAAGAATAAAAAGAAACAATTTATCGAAGCTTTTGGAAACAAACTATTGACTTTTGAGTTGGATGATTGGATTTTTACCGGAGACGCAGCTACCGATCGTCTTTTAAAACAATTTGACACCAAAAGTTTGAAAGGATTCGGAGTACAAGAGCTGAAAGACGGAATCGTTGCATCGGGAGCCATCTTGCACTACTTAGACCTGACGCACCACACACAAATCAGTCATATTAATTCATTGTCCCGCATTGAAGAAGAACGTTTTGTTCGATTAGACAAATATACCGTTCGCAGCTTAGAATTAATCAACACAATGAACGACGGAGGAAAATCTTTATTGGATGTTTTGGATAAAACCATCACTCCAATGGGAGGACGTCTTTTGAAACGTTGGATATTATTCCCATTGAAAGATAAAAAATCCATAAAAAAGCGCCTTTCTGCCGTTGAGTGCTTTTTCCGCCATCCGGAACTAAAAGAATTATCGGAACAGCAATTATCCCTTATCGGAGATTTGGAACGGATTATTTCTAAAGTAGCTGTAGGCAGAGTAAACCCAAGGGAAGTAATACAATTAAAAACAGCTCTTCGCGCATTAAAACCAATCAAAGAATTTTGTTTGATATCTGAAGAAGAAAGCCTGCGGAATATAGGAGAAAAAATAGATCTTTGTTCTGCTATTACAGAGAAAATAGAACAGGAAGTAGAACAGGAACCTCCTTTATTGATGAGCAAAGGACAGGTCATTCGAAAAGGAGTGGATGAAGAATTAGACGAACTCAGAGAAATAGCTTATTCCGGAAAAGATTTTTTGCTGCAAATCCAACAAAGAGAAAGTGAACGTACAGGAATTCCTTCTCTCAAAGTTTCTTTTAATAACGTTTTCGGATATTACATAGAAGTAAGAAACACCCATAAAGATAAAGTACCTACTGATTGGATCCGCAAACAAACAACCTCTCAGGCAGAGCGTTATATTACTGAAGAATTAAAGATTTACGAAGAAAAAATATTAGGAGCAGAAGAAAAAATACTGTCTTTGGAATTAAAGTTATTCAATGATTTGGTTTCGGAATTGATGAACTACATCTCTCCCATTCAAACCAATGCTACACAAATAGCTCAGTTGGATTGCTTACTTTCTTTCGCTGTAATCGCAGGACTTAACAAATATATCCGTCCTGTAATCGAAGAAAATGACATATTAGACATCAAAAGGGGAAGACATCCTGTTATAGAAAAACAACTTCCACCGGGAGAACCATATATCGCAAATGATGTACATTTAGATACTGATAAACAACAAATCATCATCATTACCGGCCCCAACATGGCAGGTAAATCTGCCTTATTAAGACAAACCGCTTTAATCACATTAATGTCTCAAATAGGTTCTTTTGTGCCTGCAGAATCTGCAACAATCGGTATTGTCGATAAAATTTTCACCCGGGTTGGTGCCAGTGATAATATTTCCCTCGGAGAATCTACATTCATGGTAGAAATGAATGAAGCATCGGATATTCTCAACAACCTATCAGTCAAAAGCTTAGTACTCTTTGACGAATTGGGCAGGGGAACTTCCACTTATGATGGTATTTCTATTGCCTGGGCTATTGTGGAACACATTCATGAACATCCGAAGGCTAGGGCAAAAACATTATTTGCCACACATTACCATGAGTTGAATGAAATGGAAAAATCATTCAAACGAATCAAAAACTACAATGTTTCCGTCAAAGAAATAGATAATAAAGTGATTTTTCTCAGAAAATTAGTAAAAGGCGGAAGTGAACACAGTTTCGGTATCCATGTTGCTAAAATGGCAGGAATGCCTCAAAGTATTGTCAAACGTTCCAACGAAATTTTACATCAACTGGAATCAGATAACCGCAAATCAGGAATATCCAAACCTATGAAAAAAATCTCTTCCGAGCGGGAAGGTTACCAGTTAAGTTTCTTCCAATTAGACGATCCTGTATTATCTCAAATTAGTGATGAAATAAAGAATCTTGACGTAAATAATCTAACTCCGGTAGAAGCTTTGAACAAACTCAATGATATCAAAAAAATACTCAAAGGAAAATAAGCTCTCATGACTTCACACAATTCTAATCTGAAAACACAATTATAAATGAAAAATACGGTATTGACTTTATTGACCACTATCTTTTTTTTTACAGGAAATATACAAGCAAAAAATCCACCGCTTAGCCAGAAGGATGATTTGGGGAAATTAATGTCGGAAAAATATTGGGTACATTGGAATGCTGATATACAAAAGAAAATCGATGCAGACATAGAAGCCAACCGTAAAGCTAATGCATTAATAAATATTGATGCTGCCAACGGTTGCGAAGTCAAGGTAGAGCAAATTTCGCACGAATTTATTTTCGGCGCACACATATTCAATTTCAATCAACTCGGCAGCAAAGAGCGTAATATCAAATACAAAGAACTTTACGGAAAACTATTCAATTCCGCCACAATCGCATTTTATTGGAAAGAATTTGAAACAGACCCAAGCCGTTTACGCTTTACCACCGAATACTGGGATACGGAAGACTTCTGGAACAATTGCCCCTCTCCTGAAACACAAAGGAATTGGCGCAGACCTTCAACAGATCAGGTGGTAGAATTTTGTGAAAGCAAAGGTATCCGGATGCACGGACATGTGCTTGTTTGGGGAGCTCCGCGTTGGCACTATCCCGAGTGGATTATTGACAAGTATGCCACTCCTGAAGAAAAAGGCTGGCTTTCACAATACATAGTCGCCCGTGCCAACCCGCAAAATTTTATGAATAGGGATATCTTTAACGGGAAATTTGAAAAAATTTCTCCAAAGGAAATTGCAGAAAAAATGCCGGTCTTTACAGAAAAAACAAACGCACTGATGGAAAAACGTATCCGGGAAATTGCTAAACATTATAATGGAAGGCTTCACAGTTGGGACATCTGCAATGAAAGCGCAACCGATGATTCAAATGGAGTAATCAAAGAGGGTGATGCAATTACAAAAAGTCGCTACGGACTTTTACCCGGTGACTATACTTATAAGTCTTTCAAACTTGCGGAAAAATATTTTCCCAAAGAAGTAAAACTAAATATCAATGATTACTTCATAGATCCTGCCTACGCCAAACAAATAAACAAGCTTGTAGAACGTGATGCCAAGATTGACATAGTGGGCTATCAAATGCACATCTTCAATCCGCAGGCTTCTAATGACATTGCAAACGGAGTGGAACAGCAAACACCCAGGCAAATCTACGAATCTTTCAAGATACTCGACCAAACAAAAAAGCCAATCCATATGAGTGAGATTACAATAACCTCCCCCGGAACTGAAGAAAGGGATGAGGAAATTCAGGCTATAATCGCAAGTAATCTTCTCCGCATTTGGTTTAGTCATAAAAGTGTGATGGGTATAACATGGTGGAATGTCGTAGATGGTTGTGGTGCACCTGGAGAACCTTCATTATCCGGAATTTTCACGCGAGATATGAAACCCAAGAAAGTCTACTACGCCTTGGATAAACTTATCAACGAAGAGTGGAAAACAAACACCACGTTAAAAGTTAAAGACGGAAAAATCAATTTCCGCGGTTTCAAAGGCGCGTATAAACTTTCCTGGAAAGATAAAAATGGTGAAATCAAAAATATGGATTTTGTTTTGAAATCCGAAAATTGAATTTGAATAGTTTTGTTGCATAATTTCATGAATAAACATTAAATTTTAGAAAATGAGAAAAACAATGTTAGGGCTGATTATTGCCCTGTTTGCTTTTGCAGGAAATATCCGAGCAGACATCAAACTTCCTGCTATCATCGGAGACCACATGGTCTTAAAACAAAAAAGTTCCGTTCCTCTTTGGGGAACCGAAAACCCTAATACGACAATTAACATTGAAACTTCGTGGGATAAAAAAACTTATTCCGGAAAATCAGATGCCTCCGGGAATTGGATGATTTATGTCAATACCCCAAAAGCCGGAGGAGCTTATACAATTACTTTTAAAGGAAAAAACTCAATCAAAGTAGAAGATGTATTAATTGGTGAAGTTTGGATCAGTGCCGGACAATCCAACATGGCATTCAAGATGTCTTCAGATAAACAAAAAGATATCATGCTTCCTCAGGCGAATAATGATCAAATAAGGCTTTTTAAACCCGGAAGACAAATGAGCCAAGAGGAAAAAAGGACTTTCAAAGGGTCAGATGGATGGATGTTGTGCACATCTGAATCAGCCAAAAACTTTTCTGCCATGTCTTACTATTTTGCTAAAGAATTACAAGCCAAATTAAAAGTTCCGGTCGGAATAATCAATGCTTCCTGGGGTGGAACTCCGGCAGAGGCATGGACATCTACCAAAACAATGATATCTGACCCTGAATTAAAAAAGATCGCAGATCGTTGGGATAATATGATGGCTAATTATGAGCAAGACAGTATACAATATACTACTCAAAAGGAAGCACATGAAAAAGATAAAAACGTTCCTGCCCCAAAACGACCAGGAAGTATGTATAACAAAGTCAGGCCTCAACGTCAATACGGTGTTTTATACAACGGCATGGTCGCTCCATGTACTCCTTATGCCTTATCCGGAATGCTTTGGTATCAAGGAACTTCCAACAGAAATTACCCGGAAGAATACGAATATCTTTTAAATTCATTGATCTTATCTTGGAGAAAAGCGTTTAATAATCCGGATATGCCGGCCATTGTGGGACAGATTACAGCTTATAAATACGAAAGTAATGAAAAAGCATTTCTCTTGCGTGAAGCTCAATTAAATCAACGTAAACTCAATAATACATATGTATTTTGTTCTATGGATGAAGGAGATCTGAAAGATATTCATCCTACCAATAAAAAACCTTATGGAGACCGTTTTGCCTGGTTGGCTTTGAATAAAGTCTACGGAATGAAAGATATTGCTTGTATGTGTCCTTCTTTCAAAAGCATAAAAGCTGAGAATGATAAACTTATTATTTCTTTCAATGATGCAACCGGTTTATATGTTAAAGATAAATTAGAAGATATCCAAATTGCCGGAGAAGACGGAAAATTTGTAAATGCTGATGCTTCTGTGGAAAAAGATCAATTAATTGTTTCTTCTCCGGAAGTAAAATCGCCTACACAAGTCAGGTATCTTTATAATAACAATACAAACAAAGCAAATTTATATAACGGAGATAATTTACCTGCATTCCCATTCAGGGCTGCTGTAAAATAAAAACAATTTCTTACATATAAACTATGAAGTTTTAAGTAGTTTTGTTCCGTAATTTCATGAATAAACATTAAATTTTAGAAAATGAGAAAAACAATGTTAGGGCTGATTATCACCCTGTTCGCTTTTGCAGGAAATATCCAAGCAGATATTAAACTTCCTGCCATTATCGGAGATCACATGGTCTTAAAACAAAAAAGTTCTGTACCTCTTTGGGGAACTGAAAATCCCAACACAACAATCACCATTCAAACATCTTGGGATAAAAAAACTTATTCCGGAAAATCAGATGCCTCCGGGAATTGGATGATATATGTTAATACCCCAAAAGCAGGAGGAGCTTATTCCATCACTTTCAAAGGAAACAATGAACAAAAAGTAAAGGATGTTTTAATCGGAGAAGTTTGGATCAGTGCCGGACAATCCAACATGGCCTTTAGAATGAGGCAAGATAAACAAAAAGAGACAATGCTTCCTCAAGCAAATAATGATCAAATAAGACTTTTCAGATCAGGCAGACAAATAAATCAAGAGGAAACCAGAACTTTTGGCAAGGGTACTGAATGGCAAGTTTGTTCATCTGAAAGTGTAAGAGAATTTTCTGCAATGACTTATTATTTTGCTAAAGAATTACAAGAAAAAATGAAAGTTCCTGTAGGAATAATCAACGCATCATGGGGAGGCATTCCTATTGAATCTTTTATTTCTACCAATGTTATCTTAGCAGATCCGGAATTAAGAAAATGTGTAGATCGTTGGAATAAATGGGAAGCTGATTATTTACAAGATAGTTTACAATACATGGCTGCTGAAGAAGCTGCAAAAAAAGACAAGTCAATTTCCAAGCCCAAACTTCCAGAAAGCATGTATATGATGCGCCGTCCACACCGTCAATATGGTGTTTTATATAACGGAATGGTTGCTCCATGTGCTCCTTATGCAATGTCAGGAATGCTTTGGTACCAAGGGACTTCCAATACGGGATGGGCAGATGAATATGAACATCAATTGAACGTA
>JAVBMM010000181.1:0-9486 GCA_031552425.1 Bacteroidales bacterium
ATATTCGAAAGAGTCGTTTTACCACGTCCCGGAGGTCCATGCAACAACACATGATCTAAGGCTTCGGTGCGCATTCGTGCAGCGGTGACAAAAACTTTGAGATTTTCAACAATTTTTTCTTGTCCGCTAAAAGTCTGAAACGTTAACGGTCGGAGCGCATTTTCAAATTCACGTTCTTTTTCGTTAATTGTTTGACTTCTTATATTGAAGTTATCTTCCATTCTATTTTTTATCGAAGTAGAGACAAAAGTAGGGGTATTTCGTCATTTTTCCAAAGAAAGAGCATATAAAAAACTTTCCGTAAACACTTTATACCAAAGATTGTTATCTCCACCGGATAATGTTGAATTGTGCCAAAGCATAGTGAAATCTCCACCGGAAATATAGCATTCCATCGCTAATTTTTTTATTTTTCTCAAAGATTCCCCGGGAGATAACGAAAGATATGAAATGAATGTAACATCCATGCAAATGGTAGGCCTCACGAGTAAAAATGTACTTTGATTGCTTGTCAGATCAAAAAAATGGAAGGGGATGGATGTACTCGCCCTGAATCCGGGTTGCGAAGGGTAAACCAATGTAAAATCTTCGATGAAATCTAGTGTATCCAAACCTTTATATGTATTTGGGAACTTCATCCGTAAAAAATGCTGACGGTTTCTTTTTATTTCGCAATTTAGTATTTTTTCCAAAGAGGCTTTTTCCTCCTTAATAAGATTTACATCAAAAGATGCCTGATATGAAGGATGAAGTCCAAAACGTACATTGAATAATGATTGAAGATATTTATAATATTTTCGCATGGGATATATGGTTCTCCGATCATTCTTTCCATATTTTCCCATCAAAACAAAAATAAAATATTCTTTATCTTGTTGGAGGTGTAATTGATCTATATTTTTCAAGGCTTGTATGTACGGATCTTCACAAAGATGCAATTGCGTTAAAACCCTTTCTTTCAAACCATTAAAATTACCACGCGCTAAATTAATAATTCCTCCCACCAGATTCTTGATAATTCCTTTATTTCTGTATAAAAACGGATGATCAACATCAAATGTTGATATTAAACGAAACGTTCTTGGTTCGTAATTTATAGCGTTTTCATCGAAAGAAAGGAGTTTTTTCAATTCCGCTACCCATCTGTCAACAAGAGGAGTTTGTAAAAAATCTTCCTTATATGCCAAACTATTTTCGGCCACATAACGACCATGTTTATCTACTCTATCGTCAATATATTCTTCATATCTTGTAATCAAATAAAACGAAGCTGCGAAAATATCAAAAGGAATATCCCCTTTTTTTTGTAAGAAGAAACATGGGAAGGAATGCCATGTATCCATTTCAATTATCTGTTCCTTAATTTCTGTTTCAGATAAGAGAGAATGCGGATGTATCCATAACCCTTTATTCAGATTTGCATGGGAATAATTGATACAACATCCTGACTGTTTTAAAAAAGGTTCCTTTTCATCGAGAATCTGACAATCTATTCCCAACATGTCCTGAAAAATATGATGGACAATATATTGGACTCTCGCAGTAATATAAGGGGTATAAATGGTAATCATTTACTTGCAAAAATAGCAATTAATTTTTTATCTTTATTTTTCCTATCAAGAATTGATCTAATGTTTTTGAAAATTAAGTTTGGATTTTATACCATAAAAGCACAAAGACAGGACTTACAATCATCTCCTGTCTTTGTGCTCTTATTCTATATCTTTTGTTCTATAATCTTATTTTTTCTTTTTACCGGATTGGTCTTTTTTTGTATCTTTCTTTTTGTCTTCCATTAAATATTTTTTAGGAAGCCTTACCTCAAAAGAAGGAGCATAAGCCATTACAGAAGCCTTAAATGCAGCTCCTTGTCCGGCTTTACCTTTAATTCTTTGCCCTTTTACTACTCCTGATAATATAACTGGGATTAATTCTTTCTTACTTTTCGCATTGTTTTTAGAGAAAAACTCCAATTCAACTTCTACCTCAGAAACATCAGGAAGTACTTCCACCATTTTGGAACGGACAAACCATGGACGAGCTGTAATCAGTTGAATTTTTTCATCGAAGCCAGGCTCTCTTTCAATTTTCACTTTTAATCGAAGAGTCGTATCACTCGGTAAATTCACAGGATTATTATTAGGAAGAAGTACTTTTAATGAAAATGGTAATGGAGGTGAAACATTTACATTAAAATCTTGCGTCGGAACCAAATGAAGAATATAAAACGCTTGCGTCATTTCTTCTGCAGGAAGCGCAATTCGTTCTATCATTCCACCCTCAGGATCTTCTGCCGTACCTTTAATTTTAATATCAAGATTTTTTTCTTCCGCATCTTCCGGAGCTGTAATAGTCATTCTCAAACGAGATTCTCCTTTAGATATAGTATTCTTACTGAGCAAATAACCTTTAGGAAGATTTTCTATATTGACCTCAATATCCCCGTTAAATTTATTTTTACGAATGGCATGTACTGTGAAAATAGCTGTCCCTTTTCTAGGAATAATCAAGCTGGATGGATCTATACGTAAATCAAAATCAGGTTTTGCCGGTGAAATTTTCAATCTGTAAGTATAATCTTTCCCTCCGTGATTTTGACTATCTATTAATCGGATATAATATAAACCTTCATCTTTAGTGTTATTAGCTGCAAAAATTACTCCCGGATCTGCATGATGTGTTTCCAATCCTTCAGAATCATTTTTCAGGTCATCATTCGAAACGACCAAATTCCACTTACTATCATATACTGAAAGTTCAGCATCAATTGGGGAACCTAATTTTCTTGCATTAACTTCAACCACAATTCTTTCTCCTTTTTTCACATCCAATACAAACCAATCTTCTTCATATGGGGTAGATATCGTTCCATTGATGATACTATTCAAGGATATGGGCATAGGATTTTTTTTCGAAGAAGGTTTCTCCATATACTCAGGATAATCTCCTACTTCAAAAAATACCTCATTAGAGAGGAAGCCTGTTTTCCCTTTTTGTTGAAGAACAATCCTGTCCGGATCATTTTTCCCCGGTTTTACAGTAATTTCTTTTGACGCAAGATTCACACCATTAAGGGTCACTTTCGTTACTTTGTCCCGCCTTCCTCCAAGTGGAAATATGTCATAAATAAAAGGTATTTCTCCTACAGCAATCCTATACACGAAATCTTCACGACCACGATAAATAGCGTCTTTTATTTCCAAATAATATTTCCCATTTTCGGGCAATGTACATACAATTAATGGATCTGGATTGAACTTATAATCATCATTATATGCTATTTCTTTCCCTTTTGAATCATAAAGGGTCAATACCGATTGAAACCATCCGGGAACAGCATCTGCAAGATATGGCACTAAGGCTCTGGCTTTAACGAAACAAACCAATTGTTCTCCTTTTTTTCCTTCAAAAACAAAATGATCCCGTTCTCCCGGCAATACTTGTCCATTAAGTATAACAGGAGTAGATGGAACTTTAGTAGCCGACTCAATTGTTTGATTTTTTGTCGGTTCTTCTAAAAAATTGGGTAATTGGCTTACTTCAAAAAATATTCTGTTAGACATTCCTGTTGTGGTTGTCAAACGGAAATCCCGGACAGAAGGAACCGCATCTTTATCTATGGTTACCTTAATTCTTATTCGTTCTGCAATTTGTTCATTTTCAGATAATTTTTTTTTATCTTTTCCCCCCTTACCCTGAGATTTTTGAGTTTTCACAATGGTACCTGTAACTCCTCCTCCACTTACGTGAATACCAGTGACATTTTTCAAATTTTGTCCACCAACTTCTACTTCAAAAGTAGTTCCCTGTTGCCCTCCTGCCGGATAAACAAAACCAATATTTAATTTTTGTCCTTGAACAACAAAAGCAAAAGCAAAGAAAAATAAAGAAATGAAAATATATTTGTTCATGGGAAAATGAATAATTTAATTTACGCCATTAATTCTGTTAGCAAACCACCTTTTGTCGTTCTGTTTTTCAAACTCGGCAAAATCGGAATTTCTCCCAACCTCGGATGCGTGAGCGTTCCATAAGGGTCAATACCCATTAATTGATAGACTGATCCTATCAAATCATAAGGATATACCGGACGATCAACGACTTTCTCTCCTTTAGGATCTGTTGCTCCAATTACTTTTCCCCCGGAAAATCCTCCTCCTGCCACTAAATAGCTGAATGCATCTCCGTAATGTCCTCTTCCTCCATTCCAGGGAGGTTCCCACATTATTTTAGGGGTACGGCCAAATTCCCCTCCACAAAGTATAATTGTTTGGTCTAACAAACCTTTCTCTGAAAGATCTTCCAATAAAGCAGAAAGTCCTTGATCTAATGTTCCCAAACGTTCATCCATCCTTTTAAAATGCTCTTTATGAGTATCCCATCCACTATAACGTACATTGACCACCTGCACTCCCTTTTCAACCAATCGACGAGCCAACAGGCATGATTGTCCGAAACGGTTATTACCATAACGATCGCGCACTTCTTTTGATTCTTCAGATAAATCAAAAACTTTCCGCGACTCACCTAATATTAGAGAATAATTTTGTTTCCGGAAATTTTCTGTCTGTTTAATGGCATCTACAGATTCGATATCGCATGTTGCATCTAATTCTTGAAGCAATTGGCGTTTCTTTTTCAATTCATTATCTGATACATCATGATTTACAATTCCTTCTACATTGAAAACTGAAGATTCTGGTTCTCCTCCAGTATCAAAAGATTTGTATTTAGGCCCTAAAAATCCAGCTTCATTAAATCTGGAAGAAGCAGAGGTTACCGATATATAAGCAGGTAAATCTGATTTATAATATTTTTCCAATTCATGGGAAATAACTGCCCCGAAAGCAGGATAAACAATGGTTCCTCCTCCGGATAAATCTCCTGTCATCATCGCATAATGAGCTGTTTCATGTGCAAAAACGTGATGCACCATACTTCTGATGATAGAATATTTATCAGTCATCTTTGCTAACAAGGGCAATTTTTCTCCAAGAGACATTCCTTCTACATTGGTATCCAACGGTTGTTTATATGATCCGAAATAATCTCTTCCGGCCAGTGGTTTCGGATCAAACATATCGGTTTGAGCAGGTCCTCCATCCAAATATACCAATATTATACTTTTAGCCTTACGAGGCAATGAAGAAGATGCTTTTTTAGGTACATATGCCGGTTTTGCAGGTGCGGAAGCTTTCGCAGAAAAAATATTCCCCTGAAAAGCTAATCCTCCCAAGATAGCTGCTGATGCAGTCTTTACAAAATTACGCCGTTTCATATCCAGTCTCTTTTATTATATTTATTTTACAAACAAAAAATCTTTCGTATTAATCAACGCCCAAATCAAACGATTCGCAGATTCTCTCAAATTTTTATCTTCCAAACTTACTCTTTTCACTTTTTCTTTTTCTTTTTCAGAAGGATACCTGTTCAATACCATCAAATAGACTTTGTTGGTCACTTCGTCTAAATCTTTACAAGATGTAACCAGTTGAGAAATATTTTTACTTTTTTCTATTTTTTCCATTAACGATGATGAATTCAACAAAAATAATATCTGCTTAGCATTCACTTCATTATTTCTGTCATTCTCAAAAGAAACATCTCGGGACGGACGCCCAAAAAGTTCCAATTGGGAAGACGTCACTGAACCATCTGCTAACTGCATTGCTTCGATATCGCAAGGATAATAAGAATATGGTTCCGGAGTTTTGCTCATGTATGCGTCCCGAATCCCAGTAATATCTCCTATTGCATCTACTAATTGTTCGGCAGTTATCCTATCTACCAAATAATGGGAAAAATAGTTTACATCTTCCTTATTACTTTCATTAGTATGAGATGAACGCTGGAAAGTTTCTGAAGTTAAAATGATCTTGTACAAATATTTCAAATCAAATTTATGAGATACCAACTCTTTGGACAAATAATCCAGTAAGGCAGGATTAGATGGAAGATTATCTTCCCGAAAATCATCAGGTTCATGTACAATACCCCTCTTCATTACCCAATACCAAACACGATTGGCAATCGTTTGTGCAAAACGCGTATTTCCGGAAGAAGTCAACCAATCTACATATACTTTGCGATAATCTTTATTTTGAGTAGGATCTAATTCTTTTCCATCAGGCATTTGAACATTTTCAGCATTAGGCTCGACATCTATATCGATATATACTATTTCTTCTTTCCATTCCTGAGAATTTTTATATTTAATCTGAGAAAAGAAGATTTCGCTTCCTGATATATTTTTTCTATTTCCTAAAAATAAAAGGGCTACATTTTCACTAATTGCTTCCGGCTTCCGTTTTTGGAATGCACGATAAAAATTAACAGCCGGTTGCCTGAAATTACTTCCAGATGATAAAAGAAGATTCCGCACAAATTGATCATAAGGAACATTTTGAGTCACTTGCTCTGTTATCCACCGTTGATAAGCTTGCACACCATTTGGCCAAAGATTTCCGGGAAATTCAGATTTTATACGCAACAAATCTCCCCATTTTAACACTTGATTTTCTATGAAAGATGGACTATCCAATAATTCATTGATTAAACGTTTACGTTTATCGGAAGATTTATCTCGTAAAAAATTCTCTGTAGCAACCTTTGTAGGAATTTTTCCCGTAAGTACCAAATATGTCCTACGGAGAAATGTTGCATCATCACAAATCTCAGAAGGTTTAATTTTCTTTTCTTTTAAAACAAGATTTACGTAATTATCTATTTGATTCGCTTGAGCAATAGCCAACGATACAAACATGATAAACAGAAAAAAATATCGTTTCATATAACTATTTTTACATGGTAATAATTTTTTTAGATTATATCGTTTTTAAAAGGTTTAATATTCAAATGTTAAAATAAATCCAATTTTGCTATATTCAAAACCTTAGAAAAATATGACCGGATATAAAAATCAGGCAAGTTTACTGTTTAAAAATTGATTTTACAAACATTTTCTTTTATTTGTTGTTTATTGTTCATGGAAAACCGAGAAAAAATAAAAAATCCAAATTTGTACGGAATTCCTCTTTATACGGGAAAAAGGAAAAATCCAACAAGTATTAGCTTGATTCAAGCCGATAAAGAAGGTATAACAACCGAAATAAAAATCAAGAATATACACAAAATTTTATCACTAATCAATGGAAAAACGGTCAACTGGATACGAGTCACAGGAATGAGTGATCCAGATTTGATTATCAACCTAATCAAAGAATTCGGACTCAATATTATGGATGCCAAAGATATTCTCACTACTCAGCACATCATCTCGGTAGAAGAATATAATGATAGTATTTTTATGGTTTTGCCTGCATCTTACATATTTGATGAAAAAGAAATAACTGAACACTTGGCTTTTATTCTCGGGGAAAATTATATCATCAGTTTTCAAGAAACTAATTACCCGTTATTCGAAAATATCGCCAAAGGATTAAAAGAAAATTCTTCACGGATAAAAGCTAAAAAAGTAGACTTCCTATTAGCCTCTATGTTAAATGAAATTATCGGAAATTACACCGATGCTGTAGCACGTTTGGAAGATGATTTGGAAGAACTCGAAGACCGACTTTTGGATATCAAAAACTTGAGAGACAATTCAATTATAAACATACAGGAAAAAAGAAGGGAAAGTATTCGTCTGCGTAAATTGTTATCTCCTTTTAAAGATCAGTTAGCCAAATTACTCCGGGTAGATAAATCAATCATTTCACAAGATGAAATACCTTATTTTAAAGATGTATATGATCAACTACTGTATATTCTTCAAAATATCGAATCTTGCCGGGAAATTACGACTTCGTTGGTTGATTTGTACCTCAATAACAATGATCTGAAAATGAACTTTGTGATGAAGAGGCTTACAGTGGTGGCTACTATTTTCATTCCACTTACTTTTTTAGTAGGAGTTTGGGGAATGAATTTCGACATCATGCCTGAATTACACTGGAAGTACGGTTATCTGATTTCCTGGATTGTTATGATTGTAATCGGGTTACTGGTTTGGTGGAGATTAAAGAAAAATAACTGGTTTTAAACCATTTGGCAAAAAATTGTCTATGTTTGCATAAAGAAAATCAGAATAGACAGAATATGGAATACTCTTTCGCTCCATTTGCGAAACCACTATATGTAATGCTCAAACCAGCCGGAGCTCTCTGCAATCTCCGATGCAAATATTGTTATTATCTTGAAAAAAAAGGACTGTATCCGGATGAGAAGCGCTTCGTTATGAGTGAAGAATTATTGGAACGGTTTACCAAACAATATTTGGAATCCCAAACCATGGGAGAAATCCTTTTGACCTGGCACGGTGGTGAAACTTTGATGCGTAGCATCAGTTTTTTTAAAAAAGCGCTTGAACTACAAAAAAAATATGGTAGAGGACGAGCAATTGATAATTGTTTACAGACAAATGGAACCTTACTTAATGATGATTGGTGCAAGTTTTTCAAAGAAAACAATTTCTTGATTGGTATCTCAGTTGATGGGCCTCAACATTGTCATGATGTTTATCGGAAGACTTCTGATGGAAGACCTTCTTTTATGCAAGTGATGAAAGGAATCAACCTGCTTAAGAAGCATGGAGTGGAATTTAATATTATGGGAGTGGTCAACGATTATAATGTAGATTATCCACTCGAATTTTACCGTTTTTTTAAGGATTTGGATTGCCGTTTTATCCAATTTGCGCCCATAGTGGAAAAATTTCCCAATGGAGAACTTGCTCCGTGGAATGTTCCATCTGAAAAATGGGGAGATTTCTTAATCAGTATTTTCGATGAATGGGTTCGAAACGACGTCGGAAAATTTTATATACAATATTTTGATTCCACATTGGCTAATTGGGTAGGAGAGCAACCTGGTGTTTGTACTCTCGCCAAAACATGTGGGCATGCTGGAATAATGGAGTTTAATGGAGATGTTTATGCTTGTGATCACTTAGTATTTCCGGAATATAAACGTGGGAATATTTATACCAAAACTCTTACAGAGATGATGTATTCTCCGGAACAAATGCAGTTCGGAGCAGATAAGTATGAGAAACTTCCTTCTCAATGCTTAAATTGTGAATTCCTTTTTGCTTGCAACGGAGAATGTCCTAAAAATAGAATTATTTCTACAGCAAACGGAGAGTCCGGATTGAATTATCTCTGCATGGGTTACCGGAAATTTTTCAAACATGTAGCTCCTTACATGGATTTCATGAAAAAAGAATGGATGGAAAAGCGGTCCCCGGCTAATATCATGTCGGTTTTAAATCGCTGATTTTGAGTTTTCCTAACTTGTAACTATCTTTGGAGTAATAAAAATATTTCTATGAAACGGATATTACTGACTATTTTTTTAATTATACTTCCTCTTCACTCATCTTTTCTCATTTTTTCTCAGGATTCAATTCCGGATCTTCCGGTTGCATCCAATGAAATCTTAACTTCGGAAGGAAATTATCATCAGGCCATTAAAACGAAATTCATTGAA
>JAVBMM010000170.1:0-4834 GCA_031552425.1 Bacteroidales bacterium
AAAAATGATAAAAATCAATTATCTAACCATTATGTAAGGGAAGTTACAGAATATGAGCTTTTCCCAAACAAAGAACAACCATACGGAGAACCAGTCACTGTACCGGTATTCAATATGGCTTTTTATCCCAAAGAAAGAGGGCCATACAATGTTGTAGCAGATTTTGACCCTACTAATGGAAATCTAAAAAACCCTGAAAATCGTTGGGGAGGTATATACCGGAAATTTGACGGAGGAATCTCGGATTTTGAATCATCCAATATAGAGTATATCGAATTCTGGCTAATGGATCCATATCTTTATAACGAAAACTCTTCCGGAGGAGATTTATATATCAACTTAGGAGAAATTTCGGAAGATATATTGAAGGACGAACGTAAATTTTCCGAAAGCGCTATGCCTATTGACGGGGACACCACTCAGATGGAACATACAAACTGGGGCAGGGTGCCCAAAAGGCAATCTCTTGTGTATGCTTTTGACAATACCTCCGGAGCAAGGAAATACCAAGACGTAGGATTAAACGGATTACGGACAGAAGAAGAATTCAATCACTCTACTTATATAAAATATCTTGAAGATGTTAGAACACAACTTGCCGGAAATTCGCAGGTATGGAATCGAATGGAAAGAGACCCTTTCTCTCCTCTGAAAGATCCTGCAGGAGACAATTATCATTATTACAGGGGATCGGATTACGACAGAGATCAAGTCAGCATCCTTGGCCGTTATAAACGCTACAACGGTTTAGAAGGGAACTCTGTAGCTTCCGAAGACTCTCCGGAAAGCTATGATACGTCTGCTAAAACAACTCCTGACGTAGAAGATATTAACCAGGACTTTACCATGAATGAAAATGAAAAATTCTTTCAATATAAAATTCCCCTAACTCCTGATTCTTTACAAGAAGGAATAGGCTATATCACTGATGTACATAAAACGAAAGTAACTCTTGCAAATGGGACAGATGGTGATGTTACCTGGTTCCAATTTAAAATTCCTATCAAAAACTATCAGAAAAAAGTAGGGACAATCAAAGACTTCAAATCCATCCGTTTTATGCGGATGTTTTTAACCAATTTCACTGATTCTGTAGTATTAAGATTCGGAACATTAGAACTTGTACGTGGAGAATGGAGAATATATTCACAAGATTTATTTGACCCGAACATGGCACCACCTACAGGAAATACTTCAGTAAGTGTCGCAGCAGTCAATATCGAGGAAAATGCTGACAGGAAACCTGTCAATTATATTATGCCTCCAGGAGTAAACCGGGTGATAGACCCCGGACAACCTCAAATTCGCCAAGAAAACGAACAATCTCTTTCCATGCGTGTTGATAATTTGTCTCAAGGAGACGCAAAAGCCGTGTATAAAAATACTTTTTTCGACATGAGGCAATATAAGCGTATCCAAATGTTTACACACGCAGAAAAACTGATCGATGACCAAACTGACTTGCAAAATAATGAACTATCTGTATTCCTTCGTCTAGGCTCTGACTATAAAAACAATTACTATGAATATGCAATTCCATTGAAATTGACACCCGAAGGGCGATATAACACCTATAACAGCAATGACCAGGCAATCGTATGGCCAGAAGAAAATATGTTCGATTTCCCATTTGAGCTATTTACCAACCTCAAATTAGAAAGAAACCGTGAAAAACGCAAATCCGGCTCAGGAGTAACATTCGTAACCCCCTATTCCACATACGACCCAAATAAACCCATGAATAAAGTAACTGTGGTAGGAAATCCATCTTTATCTGAAGTAAAAACCATTATGATTGGAGTCAGGAATAATTCCACAGGAGTCAAATCAATTATTATATGGGTCAACGAATTACGATTAACTGATTTCAATGAAGATGGCGGATGGGCCGCTAATGCCAACCTGAATATTGCCCTGTCTGATTTAGGAAATATAAACCTCAGCGGCCACATGGAAACAGCCGGATTCGGAGGCCTAGACCAAAGTGTCACGGAAAGAAATATCGACGACTATTACCAATACAACATTGCTACAACCGTAGAATTAGGAAAGTTATTTCCAAAAGGGAAAGTTACTGCTCCTTTATACTATGCCTATTCGGAGCAAGTTACAAGTCCCAAATATAATCCTCTTGACCAGGATATTCTCCTCAAAGAAGCATTGGACAATGTAGAAACTTCTGCAGAAAAAGATTCCATCAAGAATTTTTCTCAAACGAAAATTACTTCCAAAAGTTTCAATTTGAGCAACATCAAAGTAAATGTGAACAGCAAAAATCCTATGCCTTACGATCCTGCCAATTTCACATTAGCATATTCATATTCGGAAAGCAATATGCAAAATCCGACAACAGAATACGAACGTACAAAAGAATACCGTGGGAACCTTTCATATTCCTATTCTCCATATGCAAAACCATGGCAACCATTTAAAGACATCAAAAGCAAATCAGGGTCAACCAAACTCGTCAAAGATATAGGAATAGGTTATCTTCCGTCCAATATCGGATTTGTCACTGATATGAACAGAACTTACTACGAAGTACAATTAAGAGATTTCAGTGGCAACAATGGCGTAGATAAAGTTCCTGTTTCATTTCGTCAGGAATTTTATTGGGACAGAGGATTTTCCATCAATTGGAACCTTACAAAAAACTTAAACTTTTCTTTAAGAACCGGAACTCATGCCTTGATTGAAGAACCTCATCAACAGGTAAACAAACAATTAAACCCTGACGGATATCAAGTTTGGAAAGATTCTGTATGGCAAAGTATCAAAGATTTTGGGACACCTTTAAGCTATGCACAAACATTCAATGCAGCATATAATGTTCCTATGAAATTAATTCCCGTATTGGATTGGACTACTTTGGGAGCTACTTACACTGCTACCTATAATTGGAATAAAGGTGCCACTTTAATTAATGTCAACGAAGAATTAGGTAATACCATTAGCAACCAAAGGCAAATAGATTTCAACACAGGTTTCCAAATGACAACTTTATATAATAAATCGGATTTCCTCAAAAAAGTCAACCAAAAGTTTGTAATGAAAAGGCCGTCGAGCAGCTCTTCGTCAAGAAATCAAAAAAATACTACTACGCCCCAAAAGAAAGAGCCTCGAAAAGTAGAAAAAGAAGTTGCTTTAAATAGAGATTCAGCTACAGTTGTCACCCATAATCTCAAAAACAAAAGAGTATTGGTAAGTGCTAAAGGCGCTGACGGAAGGACTTATCAGATTAAGTTCAAAAGCATCAATGAGAATGCAATTCGTATCAATACCAAAGATTCTGTTAAATTAAAACTAGTAATTACCCAGGCTCCGAAACAAGAAGATGAAACATGGTACAAAGTAGCTCAAATAGCCGCCAGAGGGGCAATGATGTTGAGAACTCTGAATGTTTCTTATAGTCTTACAGATGGTATGACTTTGCCAGGTTTTCGGCCTGACATTGGAGATGCTTTCGGACAGGGAAGTACAAATTTCGGATATGCTCCCGGATTTGATTTTGCGTTTGGTTTGACAGGAAAAGGTTATATAGAAAAAGCACAAGAAAATGATTGGTTGGTACAAACCGGAAGCAGCAATTTATCTCCTGCCTATTTGAGCCATTCGGAAAATCTGAATATTAAAGCACAATTAGAACCTTTCGTGGGAATGAAAATAGACCTGACGGCAAACAGATTGAAAACAAGTACAAGTAACATACAATTTATGTACGAAGGTATGCCTGAACAATACGGGGGAACTTTTACGATGACTACCGTTTCAATAGGTTCTTCCATGGAATCAGTTTCAGCAGACAATGGTTATCGTTCAAAAGTTTTTGATAAATTCCGAAGTAATAGAAGTGTCATTGCCGGACGTTTACAATCAAGGTATGAAAATACTTCTTATCCTACATCGGGATTTTTTGAAGATCTACCGGGAATTTCAGGCAAACCGTATAATGCCACTTTAGGTACTGTGAATGAGAATTCCGGTGATGTATTAATTCCGGCTTTTTTAGCAGCATATACAGGAAGAGATGCGAGAAAAATAGACATTACAGCATTCCCCTCTTTAAAAAGTTTGCTACCAAACTGGAAAATTACGTACGAAGGTTTTATTCAATTAGACCTGATTAATAAATATTTCAAGAGCTTCGTCCTCAATCATAATTATGTATGTCGTTATACCGTAGGAAGTTTTTCTTCTTTCCTCTCTTGGGTGCAATCTCCTGAAGATGATGGATTGGGGTTTGTGAAAGATGTTTTAACAGGAAATCCTACCCCTTCATCTCCTTATGACATTTCATTGGCTTCCATCACAGAACAATTCAGTCCACTTATCGGATTAGATGCTACATTCAAAAACAATATGATTATCCGGGCAGAAATAAAAAATACCCGTAACATCAATTTAAATGTTTCTTCTTATCAAGTAGTAGAATCTAAAACCAATGAAACTGTTATAGGTATCGGATACAAATTGACCGAGTTTAATAAGGTATTAAAAATAAAATCTACAGGAGCTAAAAATTTCAGTAACGACTTAACATTACGTGCAGACCTTTCTTACAGAAAATTACATGCCCTAATTCGTAAGATAGAAGATGGATTTACACAACCTACTTCCGGAACTGTCACTACTACAATCAAAATGTCTGCCGACTATAACTTGAGTAAAAGTCTGACATTACGTGCTTTCTTCGATAAAGATATCAACAAGCCGTTAATGTCTTCAAGTGCCTACCCCACTTCCAATTCCAACTTTGGAATCAGTGTCCGTTTGAATCTAACAAGATAATTCATCTGCAATCTTCACAATATTTTCTTATTCCTAAAATTTTGAT
>JAVBMM010000202.1:0-9072 GCA_031552425.1 Bacteroidales bacterium
TAACACTTTTTTCAAAAAGGGTATATATCGGTTGTCTTACAGAGTTCGTAAGGCATAATCTTATGGAGGTAACATTTTCCGGTAACTTCTCGATGTTTACATCAATAGGATCATTATTTGTAGGCTTGCGTATTTCTATAAATGAAACAGGAACACTTCTTCCTTCTACAAATGCACCAAAAACCATTAAATAATTATTAGGAAATGCATCTATTCCAGAAAAAGAAAATGATGCATTTACACTTACACCTGAATCATGTATATATTCTTGTGGATAAATATCTCCGCTATCACATGAAAACACACCCACAGATAAAATAATTGTTACTATGGATTGTAGGAGTTTATAGTATTTTTTTATCATATTTCTTAGAAAGAAAATTGTAACATTAAAACGGCTGAATGTTGAGCTAAACCTAGATCATCTTTGTCTCTTTCTTCTTGATTTTCATGTCCCCAACGTCCTAAATATTGATACATTGCTTGTAGCTTCAAATTATATCCAAATAAATAATAATTTAACCCTATAGCTGGAAGATTTAAGAATCCAGGAATGTTTGTTGAATTTCTGTCTAACATATCGAATCTGACTGCAGTTTGCATTTTGTTGGTTACAAAATAACCTGCTTGAGCATATCCTCCCCAAAAACTGTAATCAACATTTGCTTTTTGTCGTTGTACAAAATCAGCATTCATATAATATGCTTCTGCCGAAAAATACCACCGGCGAAGTAAGTAGGAAAATTCAAAGCCTAAACGAAGGTCGTTGCTACTTTCCCAATTTGCTTCTACATTATAAGAACCGGAAACAGCAAATAATATTTTGTTGTTGTTTAAATCGTCAATATTCCCTTGGTGAGAAGGCATTGGTCCTTTGGGCATGAAAGCTAAACGACCAGCATAAAGTAAGGAAGGAATTCCCAAATCATCACTCATTGTTTTTGTGGCAGAATTTAAGTTAATACCTGTACCATTAAAAATTCCGAGATTATATTCCCATTTATTTTTTAATAGACCATGCATCATAAATCCTAAATCAAATCCTGTTGCAAAACGAGGCGGAACAGAATTTATACTTCGGTCTATGCTTACATCAGTTGTGAGTGATATTGGTAATACAGGAAATAATGTTTCTCCTAAAGTAACCAAATATGCTTGGTTATAAGGAGTTTTGAATTTTCCTACCCTGAATCGTAATTGATCTTTCAAATTTACATCAAACCAAGCCTGTTGAAGTAATGCAGCTCCGCTTTGTGCAGCATTAACAGTCAAATTGAATGTAAGTTTGTTAAAAGCGCGTCCGGATAATCCTATAATTGCATAAGGAATTTCAAATCCACTGTTAGCTATATTATCTTGATCATCCAGTGCAATACCTTCGTCATCATAATAATTGAATTTTGCTGATGTTTGTACCAAAGTGTATGGTTTTAAGACGAAATCTCCGGCTTTTGTTTGGAAGCTAAAACCTTTTTTATCTGCCATTGGAATAATATCGCTTTCTATATATTTATCTTCATTGGTATTATTTTGAGAAAATAAAGTCAATGAAAAAAGTATTCCAGATAGCAGAAAACTGCATTTTTTTAATTTTAAATTCATAATCTATATGTTCTATTTTTATTTAACATTTTATAATGATTTTAGAAATTCTACCAGTGCATCCCGGTCTTCTTTAGACATTCTTTTGAAAAGTTCCCTGGAAACAGCACCTTCTCCTCCATGCCACATGATAGCCTCGATATAATTTCGTGCTCTTCCATCATGTAAGAATTGAGTATGCCCGTTTACGACATATTGTAGGCCAATTCCCCAAAGAGGGGTTGTTCTCCACTCACATCCCATTGCTAATCCAGTATTATAGTGACTGTCTAGCCCTTCTCCCATATCGTGTAATAAAAAGTCACTGTATGGATGTATCGTTTCTCCTGATAGCCATGGCAGCGAAGTTCCATTGATTAATACAGGAGCCTCAGGTCTTGTATGTAATGTCGGTACATGGCATAAATCACATTTTGCCCTATAAAAATTCTTTTCTCCTTGTTTTACTTTAGGATCATTTACATTGCGTCTGGCTGGAACTCCCAATGCATGCAGATATAAATCAACATGTTCCATATCTTGCGTGGTAATTTGTATACCATAATGGCTATATCCGACCATTTGTGATTGTCCTTCGCATACTTCCAAAGGAAACCTGTCATTAGTAACTCCTAAATCCGAAGAAAAACCTAATTCTATGGTTAAATCAGCGTGTTGTGCTTTATTTCCGGATACTCCTATGAAAGTTTTATTTCTTTCCTGAATGTAATTCAGACGCCCGGAAATACCATATTCAGGATAATTGCTTCTTCTGGCAAGTTCCTGTAATTCATTTATATCCAGTGCCATTATTTGCCCCATTCCTACGTGTCTCAGAGGAATACGTACATCTATGATTAAATCTTTAGGATTTAATTCGTTATGATACCAGTCCGTAATTTCATATTTTGGAGTAATAAGTTCATATTCTTCTCCATCCGGAAATTTGTATGTTTTGGCAGAGTATGTAACTTTTAATTTTCCTTCCGGTTCCACTCCGATGATACTTTGGTCATGTAATACTCGTCCATAATGTCTGAAAAAACTACCATCTTTTCTTGTTATATATACTAATTGAGAAGAAAACCCTCTATCTCCACTTCCGCCGTGTGAAAATAAAGTAGGGTATGTTCTACCTGCATTAGAGTGGCAACTACCACAAGAAGCTCCTACATATAAAGGGCCTTTCCCTCCGTTTTCAAGATCACTACCACTTCCCCTAGGATTATCATATAGTGCGTCTCCTCTGTAAAAACGTTGTAGTAGTAAACTTTTAACCCAAGGTGCAGGTGAATCATAAGCAACAACTCCTGCTTCAAAAATAGTTGATCTACCTGCGGATAATGTGGCCGGATCAGCTGGATTCCCATATTTGTCTAATATGATTTCCTCATCGATAGGACTACATGCAGCAAATGCCATTATGCAAAATATGATAATGACCTTCAATTTTTTATTTAGATTTTGTATCAACATCTCCTGTTTGTCAATCTCTTAAAAAGCCAATTATTATTCTAAAATATAAATTCTGTCATTGACATGTTATTTATAAATCAATGACAGATTTTATTAAGACATATTATTTTAATTTATTCTTACATTTCTTGGAGAACCGTCTTTAAATAATAGTAATTCAATGGTATGGAATCCTCTTACTTCATCGGAATTAATAGCACTTCGGAATTGTTCTACAGTAGAAATATTTGAATTTCTTAAAACACCTGCGATTTCTTCTTGGTCAAGTGGCCAACTGTCTAAAGATGGATCTAATCCTAATCTATCTGCCGGACCAAAAAGAATAGCTTCACTTTGTTCCCATGGAGTACGAGCTGCTTTCCATGCTTCGCAAGCTGCATTCAATTTATCTTGGTTAGTTGGATCTTGTTGGAAAGCAGAAACTGCTTCGTAAAGAGCTTTTGCTTTATCTTTTAAATCACTGTAAGTGGGAACAACGACATTGTCAGCATATATATTAAGAATATCATTATAAGTATTGGCATTATTATTACTTCGAACAAAATTTATCAAACTTTGAGATATTTTTTCACTCAAATTTGTACATGCAGAAATAGCATTATCTACTTTTGGACCTGTTAAATAATTTCGGAAAGGAGCTTGCATTCCACTGCTACCGATAATAGCATTGTATGCATTTGAAATGGCATTATTAATTTCGGTATCTAAAGCTGCATTGATTGATTTTACATGAGCAGAAATGGAAGTGCTACTTTCAACAGCATCAATAGTTCCTCTTCTTCCTGCATATACATTTTTTATACTGATAATGTTATCAGAATAATCTTTAATGGAATTCCAACTGTACCATGATTCAACAGCTAATACAGCATTAGTACGATCACCTGCTTTTGCTAATGCATTAGCATCTCCAATTTTAGCTTCGCCTACTTCAGTGGCAATACCGGCACAACCACCTTCTCCCAATATTTCTTCTATTGCGGATAAAGCGCTGGAATATGTGGAGTTACCGTTTTTAGCCGTTTTTATTAAACTTGCATATCCATTTGAAGGGATTCCATGTCCAGTGTAAAAGTTGTTTCCGATTATGTTTTTTTCTTCTACAGAAAGAGCGGATTCACCAGCCCAGGATGCATATAGTTTTACACAATCATGATATAATTCGGAAGATGCAGCAACTGAGTAATTTATCCATTGTGGACTCATTGCCAATGATTCGAGTTCCACAGCTGTTTGTCCTGGTTCGTCTTCATTACAGGAAACGAATCCTAATGTTAGTACTGAGATAATAAAGATATTAAACTTTTTCATATTTATTGATAATTAAAAATTGAACATATGTTTTCTTTATTTTGATAAAAGCCATCCGGTATAAGCTAAACTTAAACCGAAAGTATTTTCATTATTGTATTTTCCTTTGCAAATACGTCGTATAGCGTAATCAGCTTTTAAAACTAATCCGGGACAAACGGAATAGTTCAAACCGAAAGTGAAAATATCTCTTTTATAACGGTCGAAAGATTTTGTTTCACCTTCTGTTGATTCTACGCTATTGTAATATTCATATCTGGCAAATGGATATAGTTTTTCTTTTGTGTTAAAGAAAGAAAGTATATTGTATCCGGCTTCAAATGCGTATGTCATGGCAGATTCTCCAAATTCGGTTACAGGAAAACCTGTTCGTTTGAAATAGTTTTTGTTGACTATGAATATTTCCTTGGAGTCAGTTACAGTTCCATAGATAAAATTTGCTCTTGCTGTTAAATTTTTGTTGATATATTGTAAATCTCCGGATACTAAAGAAACTGTTCCTTTCAAACCATCCATATAATTTGGTTTTGATGAATTTTTAGCAGTATTGCCATAATATCCGGAAGCTCCGATTCTCAAACCTTTGATACCGGAATATTCTACTCTTGCGGCAAGTGCAGGATTAGTCATAGTAGTAGTTTCGAAAATAGCTTGTTTTCCACTACCAATCCAGTTTTCTGTTGAGAAACCATTGGGATCCAATCCATTTACTAACATTAATTCGTAATAGAATTTATTTATGGTGCCTAGAAATGCAATGCCTGTTTCATGCCAGGTACATGGAATAATAGTTGTTTCTCCCTCAGGACGAGTTGTCGTAAAAAACAAAATCGGTTCATGGTGGGCATTGGTTAATCCTATTGGAACAATCATATGTCCGATTCTCACATTGAATGCATTGCTGAATTTTTTTGTAAAATGAAATTGTTCTAAAACAACTTCTCCTCCTTTCTCTATTTCACTTTCATATTCTCCACCTTCTTTGTTGTATTCTATTTCCATTGCAGATCCGGTACCTCCGTATTCTATTTCGATTTCTGTGGAAAAGATAATATCTTCCCTGAATTTATAATCAAATGCAAAAATTGCTCGTGGAAGAGAAATATATGAACGATCATCTTTAGGAGCCCCTTCCGGATTTGAATATCTGTTAGGGCCATAATTCATTTGTTGGAACAAAATTTCGCCGTATCCTCCAAAACGATATTTATTGAAACTGTCTTTATTTTCTATGTCTGAAGATTGAGAGAATAATGATAATGAGGGAATTAGTAGTAATAATAATACAATTTTCTTTTTCATTGATTTTTTCATTTTTTTATGACGCAAAGATATGGGCTTGAAAAAAACGTCACAATCCCAAGAAATAGTGATTTGTATCAGAAAATATCCCTATTTGTGGTGAACGCTTTTGTCTTGAGGTGATTATTATTTATCTTTGTGCTCCTGAAAATATGAATGAATGATAAAAAGAAAAAAACAACTTCCTATATTGGAAAATGTAGAAATTACCAAGATTGCAGCGGAAGGTAAAGCAATTGCAAAAGTAGATGATTTGGTAATTTTTGTTTCTTATGTGGTACCTGGTGATGTGGTTGATTTACAACTTACCAGAAAGAAAAATAGTTATGCGGAAGCTAAAGTTTTACAAATAAAAGAATATTCTCCTGTCAGAAAAAATGCTATTTGTGAGCATTTTGGATTGTGTGGAGGTTGTAAATGGCAAATTCTTCCTTATGAGGAACAATTGAAATATAAGCAGCAACAGGTTGTTGATAATTTAGTTCGTATCGGAAAAGTTGAGCTTCCGGAAATCTCTCCTATTTTAGGTTCTGCTCAAACGACATTTTATCGTAATAAAATGGAATATACTTTTTCCAATAAACGTTGGCTTACGGAAGAAGAAATAAAATCAGGCTCTTCTTTTGATAATATGAATGTGTTGGGATTTCATATTCCGGGTATGTTTGATAAGGTAATGAATATTAATAAATGTTGGTTACAAGAAGATATTGCTAATGAAATCCGGAATTTTATTAGTGATTATTGCTTGGAAAATAATTATACATTTTTTGATTTGCGTAACCAAGAAGGTTTAATGCGTAGCATTATGATACGCACTATGTCGACCGGAGAAATTATGTTATTAATTCAGTTTTTCTATCAGGATCAGGGAAAAAAAGATGAATTGATGCAACATATTTCTGATAAGTTTCCTCAAATAACTTCTTTATTATATGTAGTGAATGAGAAAGCAAATGATACTATTACTGATCAGGATGTATATGTGTTTAAGGGAAGAGATTGTATATACGAGGAAATGGAAGGCTTAAAATTTAAAATTGGGCCTAAGTCTTTTTATCAAACCAATAGTCTACAAGCTTATGAGTTGTATAAAATTGTCCGGAGTTTTGCAAATCTGACAGGAAATGAATTGGTATATGATTTATATACAGGAACAGGAACGATTGCAAATTTTGTATCTCGCCAAGCTAAAATAGTTATTGGAATAGAATATGTTCCGGAAGCTATTGAAGATGCAAAGACAAATGCTCATTTGAATAGTATTTCCAATACAATGTTTTTTTCCGGAGATATGAAAAATATATTGACGGAAGATTTTATTCTGGAATTTGGCCGTCCGGATGTAATTATTACAGATCCTCCTCGTGCTGGAATGCATGATGATGTGATTGATGTGATATTATCTGCAGAAGCAGAAAGAATTGTCTATGTGAGTTGTAATCCGGCAACACAAGCCAGGGATTTAAGTTTATTGGATGTTAAGTATAAAGTAACAAAAGTACAGCCTGTAGATATGTTTCCACATACACATCATGTTGAAAATGTGGTTTTACTGGAATTTCGTCGATAACATGTGGTTAGGTTTTGCCTTTTTGTCCGCGTTCTTATTAGGATTTTATGAGATTAGCAAAAAGATAGCTCTCAATAATAATGCTGTTATTCCGGTATTATTTCTTAATACTCTTTTTGGTAGTTTACTGTTTTTCCCTTTTATATTTATTTCTTTTTTTTCTCCAGAAACGTTGGAAGGAACATTATTGTATGTTCCCCAAGTTTCTACTAAGACACATGGCTATGTGTTGTTAAAGTCTTTTATTGTGTTATCCTCCTGGATTTCAGCGTATTTTGCAACAAAACATTTACCACTTACTATTATTGGCCCAATCAAAGCTACTCAACCTGTTATTACTCTGTTAGGAGCGTTATTGATTTTTGGTGAAAGATTAAATTTGTATCAATGGATTGGAGTAATTCTTTCTGTCTGTTCATTTTATTTGCTTTCTTTAGCCGGAAAGAAAGAAGGGATCAATTTTAAGAGGGATAAATGGATCTTTTTTCTTATTTTTTCAATTATAACGGGAGCTATTAGTGGTTTATACGATAAATTTCTGATGCGTAGGTTTGATGTTATGACTGTACAGGTTTGGTATAATTGTTATCAATGCCTTATTATGGGTTTGATACTTGTTTTTCTCTGGTTACCAACCAAAAAAAATACTACTCCTTTTGATTGGAGATGGTCCATTCTTTTGATTTCTATTTTTTTGACTTTGGCAGATTTTATTTATTTTTATGCTTTAACATTTCCGGATTCCATGATTTCCATTGTTTCCATGGTAAGGAGAAGTAATGTGGTTATTACTTTTATATTCGGAGGATTATTTTTCAGAGAGAAAAACTTAAAAACAAAGGCTATTGATTTATTATTAGTACTTATTGGAATGTATTTCCTCTATTTAGGGACAAAATAAATTTCCTTAAATTAATCCAATAATTTCGGAAACAGATTTAAAACCATTTCTATCCAAGTAGTCATTTATTCCAATTACAACTTTTTCTGAGATAGCAGGATCTATAAAATTATATGTTCCTATTTGTATGGCTGTGGCCCCAGCTAATAAAAATTCTATTGCGTCTTTTGCATTGGAAATACCTCCCAAACCAATAACAGGGATTTTTACAGCTTTAGCAGTTTGCCATACCATACGAAGTGCTACAGGTTTAACACAAGGTCCTGATAAACCTCCTGTAATGGTTGATAATATAGGCTTACGTTTTTCCGAATCGATGGCCATTCCCAATAGGGTATTAATTAGTGATACAGAATCTGCTCCTTCAGCTTCAACAGCTTTAGCTATTTCTGTTATATCTGTTACGTTGGGAGATAGTTTTACAATCAAGGTTTTCTGATATACTTTTCTTACAGCAGAGACAACTTCAGAGGCACTGGCGCAATTAGTACCAAAAGCCATTCCTCCTTGCTTCACATTAGGGCAAGAAATATTCAATTCAATAGCAGGAATTTTATCTAATTCATTTACTTTTTCGGCGCAGGCAACATAATCTTCAATAGTAGAACCACTAACATTTACCATTACATTTGTAGACAGATCCTTTATCTCCGGATAGATATTGGATATGAAGTAGTCAACACCCTTATTTTGCAGTCCCACAGCGTTTAACATCCCTGCAGGAGTTTCAGCCATACGTGGATAATCGTTACCTTCTCTGTTGCGAATTGTAGTTCCTTTTACAAATATACCTCCTATTCTCGATAAATCCATAAAGTCAGAAAACTCTGTTCCATAGCCAAAAGTACCAGATGCAGTAGTAACAGGGTTCTTCAATTGTAGTTTTCCTATGTTTACATTTAGATTTGCCATGTCAACTTTTCTATAT
>JAVBMM010000131.1:0-17403 GCA_031552425.1 Bacteroidales bacterium
ATATTTTTCTACCAAATGTTTGATTTGATTCATTTCTGCTCTGGAATATAAATAACCGGTGGGATTATTCGGATTACAGATCATAATGGCTTTAGTCTTTTCATTGATTAATTTTTCAAACTCTTCAATATCAGGCAAAGCAAAACCATTTTGTATAGAGGAACTTACAGGCCTGATAACTGCTCCTGCAGAAATAGCAAAAGAAATATAATTAGCATATGCCGGCTCCGGAACAATGATTTCATCCCCGGGATTCAAACACGCTAAAAAGGCGTAAAGTACAGCTTCGGATCCTCCGGTGGTAATAATGATATCATCCGGTCCGAGGTTGATGTTATATTTGGCGTAATATCCTACTAATTTTTCCCTATAACTTCTATGGCCATCGCTTGGACTATATTCCAAAACTTCTCTATTGATATTCCGGATCGCATCTATAGCGACTTGTGGAGTAGGAAGATCAGGTTGTCCGATATTCAAATGATAGACTTTTAATCCTCTTGACTTAGCAGAATCGCTCAGAGGTACCAGTTTTCTGATGGGGGAAGCAGGTACTTCTTTCCCGCGTGTAGATATTGTTGGCATTGAAAAATAAAATTTTAACTGCAAAGGTAGTGAAAAAAGAAACTATCCAATGCTTTTGGTAGTCTCTTTTTTAAGTTCATATGTTTGTTAGGTTGCTACACAACTTTGTGAACTCACTCCGTTGATTTGTGAACAGTGAAAAGAGAGTAATCTATATTTCTGATAATTCTAACCATCTCATAGTTTTATCTTCTATCAATTCTATTAATTCACTGATGCGTTGGGATTTGTTGATCAATTGTTCAGTAGATAAGGTTCCGCTGTTAAGTTCGTTTTCAAGAATTGATTTTTCTTCTTCCAAAGCAGGGATTTCATTTTCTAAAGATTCAAATTCCTGTTTCTCTTTAAAAGAAAGTTTTCTTTTCTCATTTCCGTTGTTTGACCGGATTTCTGTGCTTTTTACTGGTTTTTGTGTTTCTTTTGCCCGTTGTTCTTCTTTTTCTGAAAGTTCTTTCCACTCACGATAATCTGAATAATTTCCGGGGAAATCTTTGATGTCTGCATTTCCTCTGAAAACTAATATGTGATCTACGACTTTGTCCATAAAATACCGGTCATGAGAAACAACTATCACACAACCTTTGAACGAACGAAGATATTCTTCCAGAATATTTAAAGTGACAATATCCAAATCGTTGGTTGGTTCGTCTAAAACTAAAAAATTCGGATTTTTGATTAATACTGTACAAAGGTATAGCCTGCGTTTTTCTCCTCCGCTGAGTTTATAAACATAACTGTGTTGTTTTTCAGGAGTGAAAAGAAAATGTTGCAGGAATTGTGAAGCAGTTAATGTTTTATCGTTTCCCAAGCGGATTACTTCTGCAATATTTTGCACAACATCGATTACTTTCATTTGTTCGTTGAACTGCAATCCATCTTGGCTATAATATCCAAAGGTAACAGTTTCTCCGATATCGAAATGTCCTGTATCCGGTTTTACTTCTCCCATTAACATTTTAATAAAAGTGGATTTTCCGGTGCCATTATTACCGACAATCCCTAATTTTTCATAGCGGGAGAAAACGTAGTTAAAATGTTCCAGAATTTTTAGATTTCCCCAGCTTTTTGAAACATTTACAGCTTCGAATATTTTATTTCCGATGTATGAAGAATGAACATTTAGTTGTACATTTCCGGAAGAGAAATCTTGCTTGGCCTTTTTTTCTAATTCATAAAAAGCATCAATACGCGCTTTAGCTTTTGTTGCTCTTGCTTGTGGTTGTCTCCGCATCCACTCTAATTCTTTCCTTAACAAATTGTTAGCACGATCTATTTCTGAGTTGTGTGCCTTTATTCGTTCTTCCCTTTTTTCTAAAAAATAGCTATAATTTCCTTTATAAGAGAAAATTTCCTTATTTTCAATCTCAAGTATTTCGTTACAAACATGATCTAAGAAATAGCGGTCATGAGTTACCATCAATAAAGTGACATTAGAACGATTGAGGTAATTTTCCAACCATTCTGTCATTTCCAAATCCAAATGGTTGGTAGGCTCATCTAAAATGAAAACTTCCGGTTCAGATATGAGAATATTCGCCAAAGCTACCCGTTTGAGTTGTCCACCGGATAATTCTTCTATTTTTTGATCAAAATTACAGATTTTTAATTGAGAAAGGATTTGTTTGGCTTTTTGCTCATAGTCCCAAGCTTTGAATAGATCCATTCTTGCAAGTATATTTTCCAAATCAGGATGATTCTCTATATTTACTGCATTTTCATATTCTTCAATCAGTTGAACTACTTCATTTTCTGAATGGAAACATGCTTGCAAAACAGTTAAATCTTTAGGGTATTTCGGATCTTGTTCCAAGTAGCCAATTCGCAAGTCTTTTCTGAAAACAACAGATCCGTTATCGTAGTTTTCTTTTCCTGCAATAATGTTTAATAATGTAGTTTTTCCAGCACCGTTTTTGGCTATTAAACCGATGCGGTCACCTTCGTTCAACCCAAAAGAAATATGTTCGAAAAGATTTAATTCTCCGAAACTTTTTGTGAGATTATCTACTTGAAAACAGATCATCTCATTTTTTAATCTTCTAATTTGAATGATTGGGAACCGATGATACTCCCATCAGTAAAAATATCTACCCGGTATGTTCCCGGTGAAAGAAATTCTTCTATTTGCCAATAAATGGAAACAGGTACTTCTTCTCCATCATATTCAATCATTCTTTTACTGGAATAATTGATTTCTTTGTTTTCATAAGAGAAAACGTTAGATCTATTTTTTACCAATACATCATCATCAGGTTTTTTTATGCGGATATATATTGTTTTTTCTCCGGTGGAAGCCGTAATGTTTTTATTTATCTTGAAACTGATGAAAAGTTGTTCCATTTTACTCAGCTTCTTTTCTGTTTTATTCTTTTTGTTGATACCTACAACTGTTATGTTAGAAGCGTCTAATTTAGAAGCTAAAGCAACTCGTTCCGTTAAGTGTTCTTTCGCTTGTGAAAGTTGGCCGATGGTTTGTGTCGCTTCATTATATTGCCTGGTTATTTTTTCTTTTTCTTTGGTTAGCTTTTGATTTACAGAGTTTAAAGAATCTATTTGAACCACATACCCTCTCATAATGGTACGAAGTGTAGTCAATTCTTTTTTCAATTCATTAATTCTTCTTGTATTGGTTGCTTTTACCGTACGTAGTTCTTCAAGTAAACGCTGTACTTTCATTTGTTCTTTTGCAACTAAGATAGTTAAAGAATCATTATTGATAGTTTTTTTAACACCTTCATATTCAATAGAAAGATCATTATATTCTTCGGTAAGTTCATTTTTGTCTAACTCAGATTGTTCTACGAGATCATGCATTTGTTGTTGCTGTTTCAATATAAAAAAAACAGCTATAACAATCACTATCAAAAGGATTCCGGATATAATCCAAAGAGATTTGTTACTTTTCATATACAGACACTCTTTTTAATTTAGTGGGGCAAAAGTACACTTTCTTATTGAAATAGAACAATGTATACTTATAAATAAAGCTAAAAAGAAATTATAAATATGTAAGGTTGTGTATTTCAAAATAAAATATTACTTTTGCAAGCTGAAATTCCGCAGAGGGTATATCAAGAGATGTCAAAAAGAATGAAATCCACCCTCGGGAGGTAACCTGTAATTTATTTAACAGATGTACGTAATTGTAGAAATTCAAGGTCAACAATTCAAAGTTGAAAACGGTCAAAAGTTGTATGTTCACCGTCTTAATGCAGAACAAGGAGCTTCCGTTGAATTTGATCAAGTATTATTAGTTGACAAGGACGGCGCAATAACCGTAGGAGCCCCTACCGTTGCCGGCGCAAAAGTTGTAGCAGAAGTAGTTAATCACGTAAAAGGTGATAAAGTACTTGTTTTTCACAAAAAGAGAAGAAAAGGCTACAGAAAACTGAATGGTCATCGCCAACAGTTTACCGAGATAAATGTAAAAGAAATTGTTGCTTAATTTTTAAATTCTCAAGAAAATGGCACATAAGAAAGGTGTAGGTAGTTCAAAGAACGGACGCGAATCGGAAAGTAAACGATTAGGCGTAAAAATCTTCGGAGGAGAAATTGCTCAAGCTGGTAATATTTTAATCCGTCAAAGAGGAACGGTTCATCATCCCGGAGAAAATGTCGGTATGGGCAAAGACCATACTTTATTTGCATTGGTAGATGGAACTGTAGTTTTCAGAAAAAGAAAAGACAACAGATCATATGTTTCCGTTATCCCTGTAGGAGAAGCGTAAACTTCTTGAAAGAATATGAAAAGGCGCTCTTTGTGGGGCGCCTTTTTTTATTGTATTTTTGTAAAAAAACTTTACCTTTATGCCCTAAAAATAACAAAATGTTATGCTGACAATTAAATTAATTACGGAAAATCCGGAGGCAGTAATCTTCCAACTCAAAAAAAAGCATTTTGATGCTAAAGAAATCATTGAAAAAGTTATAGATGCCGATAAAAAAAGAAAAAACTCCCAAACAATATTAGATGCCAATTTATCTGAGATAAATACATTGTCTCGTTCTGTTGGACAATGGATGAAGGAAAATAAAAAAGAAGAAGCTGAATCAGCCCGGGTGAAAGTAGCTGAAATAAAAGAAAGAAATAAAGACTTGGAATTGTCCGTGAAGGAGTCGGAGCAGCTTCTTGTAGAATTACTCTGTAAAATCCCGAATCTTCCTTCTAATGAAGTGCCTGAAGGAAAAACCCCGGAAGATAATGTAGTGGAAAAAACAGGAGGAATTTTTCCTGTACTTTCCAGTAATTCTCTTCCCCATTGGGATTTGGCTAAAAAATATGATTTAATAGATTTTGAATTAGGTGTGAAAATCTCTGGAGCAGGTTTTCCTGTTTATAAAGGTAAAGGTGCCCGTTTACAAAGAGCTCTGATTAATTTTTTCTTAGATAATGCCCGTGAAGCTGGATATCTGGAAGTACAACCTCCTTATGTAGTGAATGAAGCATCCGGTTATGGAACGGGACAATTGCCTGACAAAGAGGGACAAATGTATCATTGCGGGTTAGATAACCTTTACTTGATTCCTACGGCAGAGGTTCCGGTAACGAACATTTATCGTGATGTGATTCTTGAAGAAAAAGATCTTCCTGTGAAAAATACGGCTTATTCTGCCTGTTTCCGGAGAGAAGCCGGGTCTTATGGTAAAGATGTCCGGGGATTGAACCGTTTACATCAATTTGATAAAGTAGAAATAGTTCGGATAGACACTCCTGAACATTCTTATGAATCATTGAAAGAAATGGTTGATTATGTGCAAAGTTTAGTAGAAAAATTAGAACTTCCATGGCGTATTTTGCGTCTTTGTGGAGGAGATATGAGTTTTACTTCAGCCTTGACATTTGATTTTGAAGTATTTTCTGCAGCTCAAAAAAGATGGTTGGAAGTGAGTTCTGTTTCCAATTTTGAAAGTTATCAGGCAAACCGTTTAAAATGTCGTTACCGCCGTGCGGACGATAAAAAAACTCAGCTCTGCCACACCCTCAACGGAAGCGCTTTGGCTTTGCCGCGCATTGTTGCCGCTTTGTTAGAAAATAACCAAACCACCGAAGGAATCCGGATACCTAAAATTTTGGTTCCCTATTGTGGATTTGAAATAATAGATTAAAAATTAAAAATGGAGGAAAGTTTTATTTTTCCTTCATTTTTTCATTTTTAAGCATATCATTATGCAAACAAATGTAGATTTAAACAATTCTGAATTGCAGCAAGTATTGCAATTAATTACACATACCCGTCAATCAGTTTTTTTGACAGGACGTGCAGGAACGGGTAAATCTACTTTCTTGAAATATTTATGTAAGACTACTAAAAAGAAACATGTTGTATTGGCTCCTACGGGAATTGCTGCAATCAATGCCGAAGGGATGACATTACATTCGTTTTTTAAATTGCCTTTTCGACCCATGTTACCGGATGATCCGGATCTTAGCTTGCAAGACAAGCGAATCTTTGAGTTTTTCAAATACAGAAGTGACCATCGGAAGATTATTAAAGAAGTAGAACTCATCATTATAGATGAGATTTCTATGGTTAGGGCAGATACGATAGACTGTATTGACAAAATATTACGTGTATATTCGGGAAACCACCGGCTTCCTTTCGGAGGAAAACAATTGCTTTTTGTAGGAGATATATTTCAACTGGAACCGGTAGTTAGCTCGGATCAAAGAGAAATTATCAATCTTTTTTATCCTTCTCCATTTTTCTTTTCAGCACGCGTTTTCAATGAGATATCTTTGGTTCCGATAGAACTAACAAAAGTATACCGTCAAACAGATCAAGAATTTATTTCCGTTTTGGATAAGATCAGGAATAATACAGCTACTGCAAAAGAATTACAAATTCTTAACAGCCAATATAATCCGACTTTTAATCCCAAACAAGATGATATGTACATTACCCTTGCTACTAAAAGAGACAGTGTAGATTATATCAATGAAAAGAAATTAGAAGAAATAAAAAGTCCAGAATATCACAGCATAGGATTGATAGAAGGAGATTTTCCTGAGTCCAATTTACCTACAGCAGAAGATTTAGTATTGAAAGTTGGCGCTCAGGTTATTTTTATTAAAAATGATGGAGAGAGAAAATGGGTAAACGGAACTATCGGAGTTGTTTCGGATATATCTGACACCGAAGAAATAACAGTGTTGACAGATAATGGAACAGAAGTCATTGTAGAAAAAAATATATGGCACAACCGCCGTTATAAGTACAATGCAGAAACAAAAACGATAGAAGAAGAAATACTCGGTTCTTTTACACAATTACCACTTCGGTTGGCTTGGGCTATTACAGTACACAAAAGCCAAGGCTTGACTTTTTCCCATGTCGTGATTGATTTTAGCGGAGGTGTTTTTGCCGGGGGGCAAGCCTATGTGGCACTCAGTCGTTGTACATCTTTAGAAGGAATGGTACTGAAAAAACAAATCAACAGAAGTGATATTTTTATCAGACATGAAATTGTAGAATTCAGCAAACATTTCAACGACAAGCAATTGATTGAAAAATCTCTTAAAGAATCGGAAGCAGATTTATTATATGCTCAAACTATTATTGAATTTGATAGAGGAGATTTCCAATCTTTTACGGAAACATTTTTCAAAGCCATACATGCTCGTTATGATATCGAAAAACCTTTATATAAAAGATATATTAGTCGTAAACTGAATATCATCAACAGTTTGAAAAACCAGATAAAAGAACTGGAAAAAGAAATAAAAACTGAGAAGAAAAAGCTGAATAATAAACTGAAAGAACAAACAGATGCCATCAAAGAATATGCAAAAGAATACTATTTGATGGGAAATGAATGCATTACTACTGCCCGGGATGTGCGTGCTGCTATTGCTAATTTTAACAAAGCATTAAAACTAGATCCTACATTCTTAGATGCATGGATAAGAAAAGGAATCACACTATACGATATCGAAGAACATTTTGAAGCAGAAGTTTGTTTTAACGAGGCAGTTCGGTTAAGTCCGATGTCATTTAAAGCTCTTTATAACAGAGGGAAAAACCGCTTGTCTCTAAAAGAATACGAAGGTGCTATATCTGATTTTGATAAAGCGGTAGGGATCAAACCCAAACATGTCGGAACACTAAATTATTTGGGAGATGCTTATAATTATTTGGGAAATAAGAAAATGGCCGCCAAATACTGGGATATGGCACAAGAATTAGAAGACGAATCAACATCATTTAATATTTAAAGCAATATGAAAAAAGGACTAATTATCACCGGGATTACCATTTTGGTAATATTTGTATTATTAATTACCCTGCCATTTCTTTTTCAAGGAAAAATCAAAGATCTTGTAAAAAATCAGGCAAACGAGTTATTGAATGCAAAAGTAGAGTTTAAAGATTTAAACCTCAGTTTTATTCGTAATTTTCCGAATGCAACTATTTCTATTGAAGACTTGATTGTCTCAGGAGTGGATGAATTCGAAACGGATACTCTTTTATCTGCTGGAAATTTAGCAGCTACCGTTAATTTGAAAAGTATTTTTGGAAACAGTGGCTATGAGATTAAAAAAATAAACATTGAAAATACTTTTGTGTATGCAAAGGTATTGGAATCAGGTAAAGTGAATTGGGATATTATGAAAGCTTCTGAGGAAGATTCTTCACAAGGAAAAGAATCTGATTCCGACTTCAATTTGAAATTGCAAAAAATCAACATAAACAATGTGAATATTTTATATGAAGATTTGCAAGCAAACATGAAAGCCGAAATTAAAAACTTCTCAGGAACAATGAAAGGAGATATGACCGCTGATGTGACAAGCATAGAAACCGTATCTTCCATAGATGAACTTACTTTTGTAATGGATAAAATACCTTTCCTCAATAAAGTAAAGCTTTCTACCGATTTGGTTTTACATGCAGATTTTACTAATCAAAAATATACATTTGAAAGATCAACATTAGATATTAATGCCATTCGGGCAAACATAGACGGGTGGGTTGCAATGCCTGATACATCTACTATTGAGATGGATTTGAAAGCAGATGCACCTGAAATTCAATTCAAAGATTTACTATCACTTATTCCGACTATTTATGCTAATGATTTTAAAGATTTGAAAGCGGAAGGGGCTGTAAAATTGATTGCTTCAGCCAAGGGAAAAATGCAAGGAGATTCATATCCTGCTTTTAATGTTGAGTTAGATGTGAAAGATGGAAAATTCCAATATCCTGCTTTGCCGAAATCCTTAGAAGACATTCAGGTTAATATGTATTTAAACAGTCCCGGGGGGAATCTTGACAATACATTGGTAGATATTAGTAAATTACATTTTAATCTTGGTGGGAATCCATTCAACATTCGTTTGAAAGTATCTCATCCGATGACAGATCCAAATATGGATCTTATTGCAAATGGAAAATTAAATCTTGGAATGATCAAAGATATCTATCCATTGGAACAAGGTATGCAGTTAAATGGAGAATTAGATGCAGATATGTCTTTTTCAGGGTCAATGTCTTCCATAGAAAAAGGAGCCTATGACAAATTCAAAGCTTCCGGTACTTTAGGGTTGAAAGATATGGTGTTTAAATCCCAAGAAATGCCTGATGTTACTATTAATACAGCTACTTTTTCGTTTACTCCCCGTTATGCAGAATTAAGCAAATCTGATGTAAAAATCGGTAAAAATGACATTTCTGCTGCCGGTAAACTGGAAAATTATATTCCTTATTTCATGAAAAATGAAACATTGAAAGGTAATCTAAGTATTTCTTCCAATTACTTAAACCTGAACGATTTTATGAAAGAAGGAGAGAAAACAACAACTACACCCGCAGAATCTTCTCCCATTCTTGCATTTGAAATCCCTAAAAATTTGGATTTAAGCCTTGTTGCAAATATGAATGAAGTGATTTTCGACAATATAAACATGAAGAATATTACCGGAAATCTTGTAGTAAAAGGAGGAAAATTAGATATGAAAAATCTTTCCATGAATGCTTTGGGTGGAAGTATGAAGGTAAACGGATATTACAGCACAGCTGTCAATCCTAAGCAACCGGAGGTGGATTTTGCATTAGATTTGAAGAATGTAAGTTTTGCCGAAACATTCAAATCCTTTGATTTTGTACAACAAATGGCTCCTATTTTTGATAATATGGTGGGAAATTATTCTGTTAATTTCAATATGAAAACTTCTTTGACTGAAAATATGATGCCCGTATTGGCAAGTTTGGTCGGAGGAGGAACTTTACTTTCCAATGATGTAACGATCAGTAATGTTCCGGCTTTGTCTGCTGTAGCATCTCTTTTGAAAAATGAAAGCTTGAAAACCATTAGTCCTAATGACTTGAAGATTCCATTCAATGTTGCTAACGGAAGAGTAAATACTTCTCCTTTTGATGTTAACTTGGGGGTGACAAAAATGAATTTGGCAGGAAGTACAGGTTTGGATCAAACAATAGATTATGTGGCAAAAGTTAGCTTGCCAAGTAATCTGACCAAAGGCATGTTAAATAACGTGAATGTAAAGATAGGGGGAACATTCACTTCTCCTAAAGTTTCTTTAGATACCAAAAGTTTGATAGGAGACGCAGCTTCTTCTGCTTTGGGAGGTTTGGGAATCAAAGGATTAACAGATTCTGTTGGAAATATTGATTTGAAAGGTGCAGCTAATGCACAAATAGAACAACAAGCGGAAGCTTTAAGGAAGCAAGCTCAGGAAGCCGGAGCCAAATTAATCAGTGAGGCCGAAAAACAAGGACAAAAATTGATCGATGAGGCTAATAAAACAAAAAATCCATTGGCAAAAATTGCTGCTGTTACTGCAGCGCAGTCTGCTGCTAGTCAACTAAAAACAGAGGCGCAAAAACAATCAGATAATTTAATAAAACAAGCGGAAAAGCAAATCACAGATTTATCTTCCTCTTCTAAATTAAAGTAAAACAGATGTTGGAATTTGTATAATAAAACGCCGGGTTTTGTGAATTCTCATAAGACTTGGCGTTTTATATTTTAGAAATATTCATGAAAACACACAGAATTATATTTTTCTTTCTTTTTCTTTTTTGTTTTTCAACCGGAAAAACAGCGAATGCTCCTACAAACTTAACGACAGATTTATTAGAATATACCGACAGGGTATTTTTGAATGGTTATCCTACTAATATTTCTTTATCCCGGTTAAGTGAAACAATCGAACAATACCAAATTCCGGTTATTCGTAATAACCAACCTTATTTTGGTTGGGTTGTAAATGATGATAAGAAAAATGTAATACAAACAGCCTATAGGATACTTATTGCAAGTAATCTTGATTTGTTGGAAAAGGATCTTCCGGATATGTGGGATAGTGGAAAACAAACCGGAGATAATTCTATTTCTGTTCAATATGAAGGAAAAAATCTTCAAACATCTACCGTTTATTATTGGAAAGTCAAAACATGGAATAATTACGGAGAAGAAAGTCCTTATTCGGAAACTAAAAGTTTTATCACTCATAAGATTTTCGACCATCAAACTTCCTGTTATCCTTTGCAAAAAACGGATGAATATCCGAAAAATATTCAAAAGATAAATGCTACATCGTATTTCATTGATTTTGGAAAAGATGCTTTCGGGCGTTTACGTCTCACTTTATCTGCACAGAAGAAAGACACAATAATAGTCCATTTAGGAGAATATGCAGAAAAGGGAAGAATTATCCGTAATCCGGATGGAAGTGTCAGGTATGCTTCATACACCTTAGCCGTACTTCCGGGGACTCAAACTTATACGATAAAAATTAAACCGGATAAAAGAAATACCGGACCGGCAGCTATAAAGATGCCTGAATATATTGGAGAAGTTACTCCATTCAGGTATTGTGAAATTGAAAATTATCCGCAAAATATTCAATCAGAAAATGTTGTAAGAGAATCCATACATTATCTTTTTAATGAGCAAGCTTCGTATTTTCATTCGTCAGATACAATCCTTAACCAAATCTGGGATTTATCTAAATACTCTATTAAAGCGACTTCATTTGCAGGAGTTTATGTTGATGGAGACAGAGAACGTATTCCTTATGAAGCGGATGCTTTGATTAATCAACTCTGTCATTATGCCGTAGATAAAGAGTTTACCATGGCAAGATATAGTCATGAATATCTGATATACAATGCTACTTGGCCTACGGAATGGATTATGCAATCGGTATTGATGGCTTGGTATGATTATCTATATACAGGAAATCCGGTTTCTATTAAAAAATATTATCAGGATTTGAAAGCTAAGTCACTGATTACTTTGAAAGAAGGGAACGGATTAATCAGTACTCTCAAAGATAAACAGACACCTGAATTTTTCCAAACCATTCATTTCAAAGGTAAAAAATTACGAGATATTGTAGATTGGCCTCATACAGGAATACTAGGACTAGAAAAAAACGAAGGGGGAGAAACAGATGGATATAAATTTACTGATTATAATACTGTTGTCAATGCATATCATTATAAAGCTTTACAATGTTTGAGCTTGATTTCCGGAGCAATCGGTTATCCAAATGATAGCGCATTATATGCAGGTTTGGCAAATCAACAATTGAAAACATTTAATCAACAGTTCTTTGATAAGAAGAAAAAATATTATGTAGATGGTTCTGATACGGAACATGCTTCTTTACATGGAAATATGTTTCCGTTGGCTTTTGGTATGGTTGATAAAAATCAAATATCTTCGGTATTACCGTTTATTCGTTCTCGAGGAATGGCTTGTAGCGTATATGGTGCTCAATTTTTATTAGATGCACTTTATAATGCCAACGATGCGGCTTATGCTTTGAATTTGTTGACTTCCACAGGAGAGAGAAGCTGGTATAATATGATACGGGTTGGGTCGACAATCAGTCTCGAAGCATGGGACAATAAATACAAGCCGAATCAAGATTGGAATCATGCATGGGGAGCTGCTCCGGCGAATTTAATTCCCCGTAAATTAATAGGGATAGAACCTTTAGAACCCGGTTTTAGAAAGTTTATAGTAAAACCTCAACCGGCAAGACTTCGTTCTGCAACAATAATAACTCCTACAATAAGAGGAGATATTAAGGTGTCATTTGAAAATATTCCCGGAGAGAAATTCGATATGGAAATTTCCATCCCGCATAATAGTGTAGCGGACATTCAACTGCCTTTTATCGGAAAAGATTGTTTTCTTTCTATTAATGGAGAAAAGAAAAAAGTAAAAATATTGGATGGTTTTGTGAAAATAGGAAATTTAGGTTCAGGAAATCATCAATTGATAGTTTCTAGCAAATAATTCAAGATTATTTAATTTGTAGGCTTAATTTTATATGAAAATGGAGTGATTTATAAAAATATAACAATGAATAAAATTTCTTGCATATTAACCGTTTTACTTGTTTTAGGAGTTGAAAATTTGTGTGCTTTTGAAAAACAAGGATTTCTCATCGAAGAAGATTCTCTGGCTGTAAAAGTTACCTGCCTCGATAGACGCACCATTCATGTTCAAACTTATCCTAAGAATCAAGTTCAAAGAAAATCAATGGTTGTAGACGATTCTCAACATGTTTTTTCCGAATTTAAAGTTTCTTCAGATAAAGAAGAGTTTGTTTTGCAGACTGAATTACTCAGAGTAGAGTATAACCGCAAAAACAAAAATATTACATTTTTTGATAAGAAGACAGGAAAACAGATATTATCAGAAAAATCCAGAGATTTTGTGCCGATGGAATTATTGGGAGATAAGGCATATAGTGTAAGCCAGATTTTTTCCCTTTCTTCAAACGAGGCCATTTATGGATTGGGACAATATCAGACCGGAGTTCTCAATTATCGTGGGCAAAATGTAAATTTGGTGCATGCCAATCGTGAGATTGCTAATCCGGTATTGTTGTCTACAAAGGGATATCTCATTTATTGGGATAATTATTCAAAAACCTTATTTTCCGACAATCAGGATGGGGCTACTTTCTGGTCGGAAATAGGCGATGGAATCAACTACTATCTTGTATATGGAAGTAACATGAATGATGCAGTATCCGGATTTCGTGATTTGACAGGCCATGCGCCCATGTTACCTAAGTCGGTTTTTGGTTTTTGGATATCGAAAGAGCGCTACAAATCATTTGATGAACTTACCGGAATTGTAGCTGAATACCGTAAACGCAACATTCCGTTGGACAATATAGTACAAGATTGGCAATACTGGGGACAAGATAACAGGTTGTGGAATAGTATGGAATTTAATCCCGATGGTTTTGACCGTCCAAAGGAAAGAATAGATAATCTTCATGACAAATATCATGTAAAACTAACCCTATCTGTATGGCCAGGTGTTGGTCCGGATACTCGTATATATAAGTCTCTTGATTCACTGGGTGCCCTTTTTAATGTACCTACATGGGCGGGATATAAGGTGGTGGATATATATAATTCTAAAGCTCAGAATATATATTGGAAATATCTATATAATGGCTTGTTTACAAAGGGAGTAGACGGCTGGTGGATGGATGCTACCGAGCCTTCTTTCAAAGAAGGACAGTATCAGGATAGGCAAGAGTATTGGAGTAAGCAGGCTGAAATGACAGCAATTGGTCCTTTTGCCCGCTACTTAAATACTTATTCGTTGGTATTGTCGAAAACGATGTATGATAACTTACGGAAACAGAATAATAAACGTGTTTCTATACTCACACGTTCAGCTTTTGCAGGGCAACAGAAATATGGGACATCTACTTGGTCTGGTGATATATATGCATCATGGGATGTATTCAAAAAACAAATTCCTGCCGGGTTGAATCTTTGTATGACTGGCATCCCATACTGGACCACAGATATAGGAGGATTTATTGTGAAGAAACACGATCCGAAAGCTGATATGGGACTTGAAGCTGTGACCGATGAACAAACAAGTGGCTACGAAAAAGGATTACAAGATCCGGCCTACCTTGAGCTATATACACGTTGGTTTCAGTATGCTGTCTTCAATCCAATGTTTCGGGCACATGGAACCGATATTCCTCGCGAAATATGGCACTTCGGAGAACCCGGAACTCCTTTTTATGATATACAGCTGACAATGATAAACTTACGTTATAGCTTGTTATCGTACATCTATTCCGATTCATGGAAAGTAACTTCACAGGGAGCCACTATGATGCGGGCTCTGGCTATGGATTTTCCGAATGACAAGCATGTTTATAACAATGCTGATGGTTTTATGTTTGGCGAAGCATTACTGGTTTATCCGGTAACAAAGCTAATGTATTACGATCGTAGTGGTAAGATAGAAAAACAGGATACAGAGGTTTCTTTATATTTGCCTGAAAACGAAGGACATTTTTGGTTTGATTTTAATTCCGAAAAATGTTATTCGTCGGGAAGTACTGTTACCTATAATGCACCGTTGGATGTTATTCCTGTTTTTGCTAAAGCCGGAACGATTGTTCCTCGTAATAAGCCGGAGCAATATGCTACAGCTGGTGACAATAGTGTTATGGATATAGTAATATATTCAGGTAAAAATGCAGTTTTTACACTTTATGAAGATGATAATGAAACATATGACTATGAAAAAGGCCTATATTCGATTATTGACATACAATGGAATGAAAAGAAACGTGAGGTGACATTCTCTGACCTGAAAGGTGGCTTATCTCCAAAATTACATTCACGTACATTCAATGTAAAGGTTTACTCACATAAAATGGATGGGACAGTTTCAAAATCAAAACAAAGTGTGACGTATACTAATAAAAAGAAAACAGTAAAAGTGAATTGATAACGTTTGTAAAATCAACAAGATTGTAGGAATTCAACGGATAATCTCAAAAATATTCTTTCTTGATGTTTGTTGAGAAGGAATATTTTCATCCGGATAACCTATAGGAATGAGAGCAACGGGTTCAATATATTCAGGCAAATTGAAGTTCTTTTTACATAAATCTACATCAAAGTTACAAACCCAACAAGTTCCCAGTCCTTGTTCGGTAGCTGCTAGGCAAATATGTTCCACAGCGATGGAAATATCTACATCTGCATGATCTTTATTATCCAATTTACGCTTCCATGACTGTAGATGATCTGAACAAGCAATAATATAAGCCGGAGCAGATTTGAACCAATCCCGATCATAACAAGCTTGTAATTTTTCTTTATTTTCCATATCTTTAACCACTATGAAAAGCCAAGGTTGCCGGTTGCATGCTGAAGGAGCTAAACGAGCTGTTTCTAAAATATAATCTAATTTGGAAGATTCGATTTCCTTTTGTTCATAATTACGTACAGATCTGCGTGCAGATACAATTTCAAGAAATGTCATATCTCTTCATCTATTTTATATTTGTTCCGTTCTGTGGCATTGCGGGAAATAATTTCTCCTAAAAACCCAGATAAAAAAAGTTGTGTTCCAATAATCATGGTTGTCAAAGCAATATAAAAATAAGGACTATCAGTGACTAATCTTGCAGAAATCCCTTGCGCTAAAGCAATAATCTTATGAGCACCAACGATAATCACAGAAATTAATCCTAGCAGAAACATGAAACTACCTAATAATCCAAAAAAGTGCATGGGTTTTTTTCCAAATTTAGATAGAAACCAAAGGGTCAGTAAGTCCAAATATCCATTAAAAAAGCGATCTAATCCGAATTTTGTTTTTCCATATTTTCGCGGACGATGTTGGACTTCTTTTTCTCCGATTTTTGAAAATCCCGCTATTTTAGCCAAATAGGGAATGTAGCGGTGCATGTCGTTGTAAATTTCAATATCTTTTATGACCACTTTTTTATAAGCTTTTAAACCGCAATTGAAATCATGTAATTGAATACCGGAAAATTTCCGGGCTGTAGCATTAAATAATTTGGTAGGAATCGTTTTACTTAGCGGATCGAAACGTTTCTTTTTCCAACCGGAAACCAAGTCATATCCTCCTTCCATAATCATCTGGTATAATTCCGGAATTTCGTCAGGACTGTCTTGTAAATCCGCATCCATGGTAATAATAACATTTCCTTCAGCCAATTGGAATCCACAGTGTAGTCCGGGAGATTTTCCATAATTCCTACGAAATTTGATTCCTTTCACTTCGGGATACATCCCCTTCAACTTTTTGATGATTTCCCAGGAGAGATCGGTACTTCCGTCATCCACAAAAATTACTTCGAAAGAAAAATTATTTTCTCGCATCACACGGGCAATCCATTCATAAAGTTCTTGAATAGATTCTTCTTCATTGTATAGAGGGATGACGACTGAAATATCCATAGTTATTTTCCTTAGTGATGCAAAATTACAATTAATATTGAATTTAATGGAAAAATCACTTAGGCTTTTTAATAAGAAGTAGGAAGTAAGGAGTTAGAATTGAAAGTTGAAAGTGAAATTATAGGATACGAATTGAACGAATGAAGTGACTCACTATTCACCGTTCACAGCTTGAAAAGCAAGCCTCACGACTCGTAGGAGCCTAACCGGGAGCTTTGCGACCCTAACGTGAATGGAGTGAACATTTGGTTGGAATAGTAGAATAAGATGTTGAAATAATACAATAAATTATCCTTCCCGGTACTTATATTTGCAACCTGAATGATGTCATACAACTGTTCGTCGGTAAGGAAGCCGGAAGAAGTTAAATAAAAATACATAAACCGTATCTCTATGGTAATGTCACAGGTACATCAGCTTGTGAGAAAAAAGGCTTGGAAACATTTTTCCAGGCCTTTTTTTGTATCATTTTATACGAAAAACCCTTCCTTTCTTAATAAATATAGTAGGGCTGTAGAAGCATTATAGCCTTACTATAAGGGTCATATAGTCCTACTACACGACATTTATAGTCCTACTATAA
>JAVBMM010000165.1:0-9664 GCA_031552425.1 Bacteroidales bacterium
TAAAATAAGAAAAGAATTAAATATTCCGGATATACCGGGTTATAAAGCATTAAAGTGTGATTTTCATACGCATACGGTTTTTTCTGATGGACAGGTGTGGCCTACGATAAGAGTTCTTGAGGCTTATGAAGAAGGTTTAGATGCAGTTGCCATCACTGATCATGTAGAAAGTCGGACTAACCATAAAAACGGAGATTTACAAGGAGATCATAATCGGTCTTATGATATTGCTAAAAAAAGAGAGAAAAGTTTAGATGTTTTGGTTATTAAGGGAGCTGAAATTTCTCGTTCTATGCCTCCGGGACACTGGAATGCTTTATTCTTGGAAAATACTAATCTATTAGATGTTCCCAAGTACGAAGATGCTTTCAAGGAAACCGCCAAACAAAAGGCATTTACTTTTTGGAATCATCCGGGTTGGTACAGGCATGCCCCTGATACCACTAAATGGCTGGACGTTCATACGAAATTGTATAATGAAGGGTACATGCACGGAATAGAAATCGCTAATGGTGCTGTGGAGGGATATTATCCGGAAGCTCATCAATGGGCATTAGATAAAAATCTGACCTTCATGGGAAATACTGATATTCATGGGACAACGGCGATGACTTATGATTTTGCCAAAGGAGAACATAGAACGATGACGATTGTTTTTGCCAAAGAACGGACGTTAGAAGGGATACGTGAAGCCTTGGATAATAGAAGAACTGTGGTTTGGTATTCAAACCTGGTTATCGGAAGAGAAAATCTTTTGAAAGAACTATTGAATCAAACTATACAAGTTGTTAATGTGAAACGTAGTAAAAAAGAAGCATCGGTTACGATAAAAAACAATTCTGATTTTACTTTATATATCAAGAAATATAAACATGATCCTAACCTGAATTATTTCAGGGAAATAAAATTAAGGCCGGGAGAAAGAAAAGATTTGAGTATCCGATTTGTGGAACCGGCTTCTGGAAAATTAAAGTTGGATTTTCGAGTGGAAAATTTTTATGTATCTCCGTATAAAGGATTGGATTATTTTATTGAATTTTGAATAAATTCTGCATCCGGAAAATTTGCAAATATAGAGGATATAATATCCGGTGAAGAATGATCTGCCTGAGCAATAAAAAGCGCAGTAGAAAGAACTTCTCCGGTTGTTCCTGTTTTAGTTTTTACGGAAACTGGATTTCCCGCTTCGACATATTTTCCGGATAAAGGAGAGTATATGTGCATTTTCTCAATAGAATTTCCAGAGGTGGAAAGGCATTCATCGAAAAGCAGAATATCTTCCGGAGAATTATTTGTTGCAGATTTAGCTAAGCTTATTTTCCATCCATTTCCTACCGGATGATCTCCGATGGCAAGTACGGAACTGTTCCCAAAACTTAAGAGTGAATCTTTACATCCGTATTTTTCTATTATTTTTTTACAATTGTCTAAAGCATATCCTTTGGCATATCCCCCTAAATCTAATTGTACTCCGGGATGTGATAAGGTAATAGTATTTCCGGATATTTCTATTGCATCGGCATCACCGAATGGAGAATTTTTATGTACACTGATATCAAAGTATTCGAAAGTTTTGGTTCGATAATCTAAGCAAGAACAAATTATACCGGAAAGTTCGTCACTAATAATAACTTTTTCTTTTGCTGCTGTCTTGTTTACAATAGACAACTCACTTTCCGGGTCAAAACGATTCAATATTTTTTCTAATCGGGACAGTTCTTGTATAATTTCTTCCCTTAATTGTTTGCATGATTCTTCCGATAAATGGCAAAATACCAAATCTATCCGGGTATGCATAGCCTCAAACCAAGTATAAAACAAACTTTTACCCGGAGAAATTTCTTTGTATATGGAAGGAATCTCAAGCATTCCTCAGTTTAAATCAAAAAGGCAAATCGTCTTTTTCGTTTACAGGTAAAGGAGGCGGCGGAGGTGAAACAAAATCAGCATTTCCGGGAACCTCTTGTGACGTTGCCATATTTCCTGAATTTTCCACTTTCCATGCTTTGATATCGGTGTACCAACGGCCGTTAAATTCCCTGCTTTCCACATCAAAATCAATGGTAAGATATGCTCCGAGCTCTAATGAAACATTATTGAGTTTATCTCCCCAAACGGAAATACAAACCTTTTTTGGATATTGTCCGTCGGTTTCTACAATGATTTCTTGCTTTTTCCATTCTCCATTTTTCCCCATTCCCGTTTGAGCAGGAAGTACTTGAATCAGTCTCGCTGAAAGTTGCATGTTTTTTCTTTTATTAATTTAAGGGTACAAATATATATGTTTTTTTCTTGACATACCAAAGATAGGCTTGTATATCGGGATATCCCATTTGTTGCATTAACAAGATATATTCTTTCATTTGTTTTTGATGGGATTGATGAGGTTCTCCGAATTTATAATCTATAATAATTGTTTTTGAAGAATTTGTCAATACCCTGTCTGGCCTTTTACTGGTAATAGTATCGTTTTCTTCAATTAAAATGGAACATTCATTGCGAATTTGATATTTATCAGAAAACCAATCTTCTACCTTTGATTCTGTAATGGCATCTCGAATTTCTTTTTCATATATGGTTTTTTCTTCTTGGTGTATAATTCCTTCAATAGCTAATCTGTCCACTGCCGCCGGAATGTCTTCTTGGGTGTAAATACCGGAAAATAGTGCGTGCATGATATTTCCTTCCATAATATATTCATTACGCGAAGTTGCTTGTTCGTCATTCTCGGTAAATTCTTTGGATTTTCCTGATTGTTTGAAAATAGATTTTTCGGGATTGAAAGCGTTTGATACAAAGGATATTTCAAAACTGTCAGGTGTGTTTTTTAGTAAATTATCCGAAGTTTTTTTATCATTGACTTGTGCTTTTGAGAGTATTCCTGTTTCAAAATGTAATGTGTCTTCATTATAAGTTCCATCCAAATCAACAACAGTATATTGTAATAAATCAGAAGCTGTTTTTATATCTTCCAGTCCGGCGAGCTTCTTTTTTTGTTTGGCAATAATCATCAAATTGCGTTCCGGTCTTGTAAATCCTACATATAGTAAATTAAGATTGTCCATCCAAGACAAGCCTGTTTCTTCTTTATATTCCGATAAGAAAACCGTTTCATACATTTTTTTTGAATACTTTACCGGAAGTAATTCCAATTCATATAAGTTTTCTTTAGGTCCACACCAAATTACTGGATTTTTTTCCGGATAAAGGTCCCAATCACAAAATGGTATCAATACAGTATGGAATTGTAATCCTTTAGATTTATGTATAGTCATTGCACGGATACCTTCTACTCCGGTTTCAGCAGGAACAGAATGGTTTTGCAATTCATCATCCCAAAATTTTATAAAAGCATGAATGTCGGAAGAATAGTTTTTTAAGTAATTGTTTACCGCATCATAAAAAGCAAACATATAGTTACTTTGTTTCTCGATTTGTTTTAAATCTAGTGAACGATACAAGTGATCGATTAATTCGAATAAAGGCATTCGAGATAACTGTTCACGGTCATTTTCTATTTCCGGAATACTTTTTTCTTTTTGTATGATTTCTCTTAAATTATTCGGAGATTTGTTGACATATTTATTGATGAAAATTCGTAATTGCGCTTTATGAACAGCATTTTCAGGTTCTATTAGTGTCTTCAGTGCCTCTATAATGATACGGATGGCGGGTGAAGAATTTAGACGAAAGGCTTCTCCTGAAACAATATTTAAATAATTTCTTTCTGATAGTTCATGATGTTTTTCTCTTTGTTCAGCTAAATAGCTTGCTATAAGCGCGATGTGTTTGTTAGTACGGGTAAGGATACATATTTCATCAGGAGAAACATTTAAATGATAGAGTTCTTGGAGTTGATTGAGAAGCTTTTCCAGAACAAGTTCCGTATATGAATTTTCTTCTGTCTTGGCCGGTATAAAATCAATAGAGACGTATCCTTCTTCCTTTTTTTTTGTGGATTGTTGTATTAAGTCTTGGGATTGATAAGCTGTAGGAAAAGGGGAACTTGATACATCATTAAAAATATCATTAAATTTTTCGTTTAATAATGTAGATGCCTGGGAGAAAAAGCAGTTGTTGAAATCAACAATTTTGTATTCGCTTCTGAAATTAAATGAAAGATTCTGGATTTCTACAGGTAATTCTTTTTCTATGCTATTCAAAATACTCCAGTCTCCATTTCTCCAGCGGTATATGGATTGTTTTACGTCTCCAACAAGCATGCTGAAATCGTTATATGCCAAAATATTCGATAGTAAAGATTTGAAATTCTTCCATTGGATACGGGAAGTATCCTGAAACTCGTCTATCATGACATGTTTTATTTCAGCTCCAATCTTTTCAAAAACAAATGAAGAATCGGAATCATCAATCATTTGGTTAAGAAACTGCGCTGTGTCGGCTAACATAAACCGGTTGTTTTCTTCATTTAGGCGACTTATTTCTTTTGTAATATCCCAGATTAAGCCTAATTGATAAATGTTATCGGTAATCATCCGGGATGTATTATATGTAATCAATGTTTCAATACATTGTTTGAGTAAAGGTATCAGGTTTGTTTGTGCCAAAAGAATAATTTCTTGAGAACGAGGATTTTTTCCCGAAGGCCACTTCTCTGCATTAATCAAACAGTCTTGAATAGTTTTAGCATGTGGATTTGCTCCGGAAAAATCTCCTTCGGAAAGTTTTTTGATAAAATTGATAACAGTCCCGTTGCGATTAAAATCTGAAAAAGTTAATCCGGTACTTTCCAAAATAGAACAGATTTCCGAATATGTTTTTTTCAAAAAAGCATTTGATTCTTCACGGATTTCGGCATGTTGTTTCCATAACTGTTCGAAAATCTTGGGATTCTCATTCAATTGCTTTTTTAAGATATCTTCGTGTTCTTGAAAATATTCATTGAAAATGCATTGGCTGAAATCCAAAATATCTTGTTGGATATGCCAATTATTTCCTTCTTCCAGTTTTTCTTCAATGTAGGTAGTTAACCAATCCAATAATTGTGGATTTTCGTTGGAGTTTTCGATCATAGCAGAGACGGCATCGGAAAGAACTTTGAAACTGTTTGTTTCCAAATTGAATTTGGAACCTTTACCCATTTCCCTTGCCAGATTTCTCAATACTTTTTGGAAAAATGCATCAATGGTGGTAATATGTAAATAGCTATAATCGTGGAGGATCTCTTTTAAAACAGCCAAGGCTTTGGCTTGTATGGCTGCATCACTCATCGGTTTTCCTATTTCTTTTAGAGATTCTTTAACCGATTGTAAAAAGTTCTCGGAGTCTTTACACTTAAAAGCTAATCCGTATAATTCCGCCAATATTCGTTCTTTCATTTCTCCGGTAGCATCTTTGGTGAAAGTGACGGCCAAAATCCGGCGATGATAATTGTTAACAGGTTGACATAAGAGTTCCTTGATGTATTCTAACGCCAAAGTATAAGTTTTTCCGGAACCGGCAGATGCTTTGTATACTTTTAATCCTGTCATTGTTAAAATCCGAAGGTATACCCTACAGAGAAGAAAACTTGATTTCCATAGGGAGAATAATCTTCTTGTAAAACATCATAATAAACCATCATACTGATTCCCCCGTTTCGTCCGGCGGGTAAGATGATACCTCCTCCAACTAATACACAAGCAACAGTTTTTTTGTCAGGTTGATAACTTCCCCAGAAACCATATAACTCAGGTTGGACTTGAAAACGTAAAAAACTAACAGGATTGAGTTGAGCATATATGTTTCCGCCTAAGTAGTTTTGTGTCCAATCTTCGTATCCGTAATAATTATCTTCTTTATAATATGTATAACCGATTCCGACACCGGCTGTGAAATATTTACTGAACCGATAACCAACTTGTGGAGAGATATTTAAGGATGTGTAATCTCCAAAATATAATCCGAAAGTACCTCCGAATACTAAATTTTCTTTCTTGAATCCGGATGATGATTTTTCTGTAACTTTCTGTTGCTGGGATGTCGTTTGGGGGTAATATACCTCTCCTCCTGTAGAACGATTGGCGTTTCGAATCGTATCATATCTGAAAGAGGAATTAGGTGTTACCTTTGAAGCAGGTATTGTATCATATCGAAAACCTTGTCCCAAAACAGAAACAGAAAATAATAATACTGTAACAAGCAAGCAAATGTTTTTCATAATTTGTTTTATTTGATAATTTTGCAAATATAACGAAAAAAAGATAATAAAGTTTAGTTAGGTCAGTTTCACAGTTCGCAGCACAGCCTCACAGGGAGTGAAACAATCCTGACAGTTTAAAGAGTCTAACCGATAGCAAAACGACCATTACAAGTATATATAATGATAAATCCAGCAGAAAAGAAATTTATTGCCGAACATTTACAGGATGATATAAGAAAGTTAGCATTAAAGCTAAAGTCTTCTTCTCCTTCTGATATAGATGTTCCGTTAGTTCTCCGACAAATCTCCGGCAGGCAATCTGTAAAAGAAAAACTTCCCCAATGGTATGTTAATGAGAATATTCTTTATCCAGAACACCTTCCTTTGGAACAGTGTTCTTCGGAATTGACTGCTGCCTATAAAGTAGATTTATGTAAGGGGAACATGTTGGCGGACTTGACCGGAGGATTTGGGGTGGATTGTTCTTTCTTGTCCCGAAATTTTCAACAGGTTTTTTATGTGGAAAGACAAGAAAACTTATGTGAATTAGCAAAAAATAATTTTTCAGTGTTATCATTGCCTCAAATACAGGTAGTTCATTCAGATGCATTAACATTTTTACAGAAAATGCCTTTAGTCGATTGTATCTATTTGGATCCGGCAAGAAGGAATCATCAAGGAAATAAAATGGTATATTTATCTGATTGTGAGCCGGATATTGTAATGTTGAAAAATAGTTTATTGGAAAAGACAAGTGTGGTGATAATAAAATTATCTCCTATGTTGGATATTACTTCGGCTTTGCAATCATTACCTGAAACTTATACAATCCATGTAGTTGCTGTTGAAAATGAATGTAAGGAACTTCTTTTCCTGTTGAAAAAGGATATTGAAGAAAATACAGAACCCCGGATTTATACAGTAAATATTCGTCGTAACCATAAAAATCAATATTTTAGCTTTACATCTCCGGAAGAACGTTCCATATCTCTTTTGTATGATAAGTTTCCGGAAAAGTATTTATATGAACCGAATGCTTCTATACTTAAATCGGGAGGGGTACGGACTTTGACGAAATATTATCCTGTGAATAAGCTTCATCCGGATAGTCATTTATATACATCAGGGGAATTGGTGATGGATTTCCCCGGACGTGTTTTTCAAATCGAAAGAGTTTTGTCGTTTAATAAAAAGGAATTGAAAGAGTCTTTCAAAAATTTGGCACAAGCGCATATAACCGTACGAAATTTTCCTGTTTCTGTAGAAGAGCTGAGGAAGAAAACAAAATTGAAACCGGGAGGAAATCAATATTTATTCGCAACAACATTATACAATGGAAAACATGTATTGATAGAGTGCGTGAAAGTGCAGGAAGAAGATTAAAAAAATGGTTAGGTTTTCTCTAAATGTGAAACCTAACCATTTATCATTTGTGTAGAATAATTGTATTTATTTCTTAATTAATTTTCCTGTGTAGGTTTTATTTTTCAGAATAACTTGGTACAAATAAACCCCGGAAATTAAATCTTCTATTTTAATATCTTGTTGAGGATCTACTATTTTTGAAAATACTTTTTTCCCGTTCCAAGAATAAATGTTTAAGATACAATCCGTTTCATTATTATCGCATTGAATATGAATAATATCTTTTACCGGATTAGGAAAAATGGAGCATCCTGAAGAAGCTGTAACTTGAGGTTTAATACTTGTTTTCAATTGATGTCTCCAATCTAATTGAGCTTTATATAAAGAAGAAGGCTGAAGCCCCGCTTTATTTGTACCTTCGATATATCCTGCATTTTTTCCTGCTGTCCACGGAACGATTTCGCTTGTTTTTTCCAGGAAACAACCAATAGCATAATTTTGTGACGTAGGAGGTTTCTCTAAGTTAATGGTACTTCTTGCCTTAGAAGGTGAATTGGCTAATGCTTCCGCCGTAGAAAAATCGGTTCTGATATTACAATTCCATAATATAGAATTTGCAGTAGCCCAGCCATGACCTGAACCTTGTTCAAATCGATTAAACAACCCTAAAACAGGAAGAGTAGTTGCTGTTTTACTTGGGGGATTCGGATTGAAATCTTCATAGGTATCGAAAAGCAAACCTTGTGTCCATTGTCGGTGACCTTCACTGCGGGTACGCGAAGCTTCAGATTTACAGTTATAAATAACACAACCTGATACGGTAGAAGTTCCGTTAGAAATATAGTTATGCCTTCCTCCACGGGCATGGCAATTTTTGAAAAGTATCAGTTGAGATTGACTGGAAAGGGAGAAATTATACATTCTTTCTCCGATAGTTTGTGCTATAGGATCTAGAGAATGACAATCTTCAATAGTGGTTCTTGTTGTCCTGTTAGTATAAAATCCTGATTTTCCAAAATTTACAGCTACTACGTTTTTTGCCCAACAGTTTTCTGCATTGGTAAAATGAATACAGTTCCAAGCATGGCCTTCATCAGGTCTTGTAGTAGCATTGATTGCAACTCTCAGATTTTCGATCCCGACTTTTTGCGCTACTACATTATCAAAGTGATAAATAGTACTTTGGGAAAGACTCTTGTTTAATGGATAAAATACAGGAGCATCTAATGTTATTATTGTTTCAGATCCTTGGTGTTCGGTTTTCTTTATGTATCGATGATAATAAATGGGCGCTGTGGAAGTATCCCATGCAAATTCTTGTGTATAGGCTTCTCCGGGAGGACCTACTTCTCCGTATTTAACTGCAGCTAACCAAGCTTCAGTACAAGGATGATAGATACAAATCACATCTCCTGTTTGATAAACATCACTTCGGGCGATTCGAATCGTATAAGAACCAACAGGAACAACGTCATCTAAAATTGGGACTTCATCTCTTCTTCCTCCAGCCCAAGAACCACTAAGAGCTCCCAACATGATTACATCTCTTTGAGATGCGTATCCATCAGGTTCTCTATACCAATCATAAAGAATAGTTGAATTTTCAGGATTTTCGGTATTACCTTCCCCCCGGATAACTACTCCGTCAAAAGGTACTCGGATCGGACCCATTACCGGATATAATCCTTTTTTCAGTAATAAAGTACCCCGGATGCCATTTTCATCTAAAGGCAGTGCACCAACCTCATTGATTGCTCTTTGTATATGTACCGTATTATCTCCTATAATGGGAGAAATTTCCTTAACCACAGGAACAGAAGGTATTTCTTCATCACCATTTTTATATCCTGCATGACTGAAGTTCGCCAAAATAAATCCATCAGCATCAGGATGGTAAGTTAATTCTCCTTCACTACTTATTTTTACCAATGCAGATTGCCAATAATTAGTTGTTGAAGGAATAGGAATTGGACCTAATGATGTTTTTGATATTGGGCTTCTTTGGGTATATGTATTAATAGATGGATCATCTACAGTTTTGAGAGAAATATCTGCTATCAATAATTCTGGGGTTTGACTGGTATTTGCAGCGTCATAATTGTTGTGTGTGAAAATCAAACGATATTCATCTGCGGTGGTAACCATGTAATATATGGA
>JAVBMM010000162.1:0-5580 GCA_031552425.1 Bacteroidales bacterium
CAACAATTTTCAAATAGACATCATATAAAGTCTTATTTGTGCGATTACCTTCAATGTTTTTATAATTTACATCCCATTCTTTGGTTCTATAGCCTAATAATTCTACTATTTTATCAGTACTTAAATTTCCTTTTAAATTTAATTCCTCAAATAAAATATTTCTCGCTTCTGAATCAGGAGTATATTTTTCTTTTGTTACTTTATTTTTGAACTCAATATTATGAATAACTTGCCATACCTTAAATTCTTGAAATAATGGAGATGACTTTGGGGCTACTTTCTGACCTATTGTTTTTTCAATTATCTTACCATTTTTTTCTATTTCAATTTTCCCACTCTCAAATTCACAAAAACTAATTAAACCTTTTTGAGATTTAAGTTTACGTTGATAAAAAATGATTACATCCCGAATTTCGACTTTCAATTCGGGTGTTAATTCTTTATGATATTTAGATTGAGTTTCCCAAATTTGTTCAAACTCGTCCAAATAATCCTGACGATAAAAAACTTGATTTTTAAGACTTATATGTGGATTTTCTTTTAATTGTCGATAACAATATTGACCAACGGTTTCTTTATTAAAATACAATTCCTTACTTCTATCTCCAATAGCTCCCAAATAACCGCTAGAATTGTTTATATTGTTATTGATTTCAGTAATTACGAATGCTACTTCTTCTTTTTCTAATTGCTTACCTATAGCTTCATTTCTCCATTTATATGCCTGCATTTTTTTCTCATCTCTTGTTCCTTTATTCTCAGCTGTATTGAATTTGTGAATACTCCAAAAAGCAGCAGATGTGGCACGTTGTCCCTTTCCTTCTATTTCTTTTCGAAAGTCATCTGTTAAAATTTCGGGATAAAATGTTTTTTGGAAATCCCAAACTTTGTCAAATTCCGTTTTTAAATCAGAACGATAAAAATCAGGTAAGGTTCTCTTCTTTTCTTTCAATAATTGAAAACAAAATTGTCCCGGAGTCAAATTTTCTTCGTACAGACGTTTTGCTGTCGCCATTCCATCAATAGTCTGCCCTTCATCTTCACTCTTAGCTTTGCGACTACTTTTATATCCTCTTTTTTTATTTATCATTAATAATATACGAGCAAAATCTTCTTTACTAATTTCTTCATTAGCTGCTTTCGCTCTTAATACATATAAAAAATGAGTCGTATTTTTTCCACTCTCTGCAAGAATGGTTTCATCATCAATAAAACTATTTTCTTTTAGTATGCTAATTAAATTTTCTCTACGGAGTTTATATCGTTGTAGATTACGGCGAGCACTACGTTTGCTTGTTCTATCTGCATTTATAGTGATAGGTTTTCCTTTCTCAAAATTTGTTTGCTCATCTACTGATAATGGATTAACACGAACGCCTAAATTAATTATGGAAGATCGTTCTTCTTCATTTTCTTTTTCATTCACAAAAGCCCAGCCAATAGATGTGGTTCCTAAATCTAATCCTAATATTTTCTTCATAATCTATTATTTAGCGTTATTAGAGAGTTCTAAAGATATTAACAAAAATAATATTAACAAAATTTTGCTAATAATTATTTTATTCATACATTTGCTTCTACAAATTTGAAGCAATTCACAATAAGGATTATTCCGTTGTGAGAACATTAGTTCGCCTCGTACTTAACGGGGCTTTTTTATTTAATTGAGATTTTAGTTTATAAATATGAATGGAACGCATGGATATAAGAAATAAAGTATTAAAAACTCTTCAATTACTGAATATTGTTTATGATATTTATGAACATCCTGAGGCTCCTACAATAGAGATTGCTCGTGAATATTGGGCTGTTATTCCTAAAGAAGTAAAACACTGCAAAAATTTATTTTTTCGAAATCATAAAGGCAATAAGCATTATTTAGTGATTTTTGACTGTGAACAAAATTTAGCTATTCATGATTTGGAGCAAAAACTGAAACAAGGGAAATTATCTTTCGCTTCAGAAGAACGAATGATGAAATATTTAGGATTATCTCCGGGTTCGGTTTCTCCATTTGGATTAATTAATGACAAAGAACATCATGTACACATATTTTTAGATAAAAATCTGAGGAATGCAAAAAGACTAAGTTTCCATCCTAATGAAAATACAGCATCGGTAGTTATAGAAAATATTGATTTAATCCGGTTCTTAGAATATTGTAAAAATACTTATGAATTTATTGCATTGTATTAAAGGTCTCTGAATAATAATTTAACTTGTAGAGTATTTAGGCAACATAGGTTAATCTAAGAAATTTTTCATTTATACTTTTTTCATATTTCATTTATCGGATCCCAAAATACTTTTTTCCAATGCTGAATTCTATTATTTATAACTAAAACACCTTCAGATTCTAATAAATTTTTCATTTGGCCTGGAATACCAAAAACTTCCCCTGCGGACAATATTCCTTGGCTGTTAACTACCCGATGAGCTGGAATATTGTCTGATGGATCACATTGACTCATAAACTTTCCGACCATTCTTGACAAATGCGGAAGACCCACAGCTTTGGCTATAGCTCCATAGCTGGTCGCTCGTCCGTAGGGAATGAGTCTGACAACATCATATACAGATTGTTTAAATTCTTCTTTTTCTTTGAGAGTTAACATGTCGAAATAAAAGAACAGGAAATGCAGTCAATAGCTAAACTTGTATTATCTTCAAAGGTAACAGATAATTCAACAACTACATCAAGATTCCAGATAAATTTTATCACCCTGCATTTTAGAAATTTCAAGATTATCTTTATATTTGTGAAGTTAATCATAAAAACAATTTTTATCATGAATAAAATATTATTAATCGTAGCACTTGTAATTTGTTCTTTAAACACTCATGCCTTCAAAGTGTATATTTTTGCAGACATGGAAGGTTGCAGTATGTTGGTAAACAGAGAACAATTAACAGGAGAAGAAGGGCCTTTACGAATGGCTGAAGATATTAATGCCTGTATCGAAGGTTGCTTTCTAGCAGGAGCAATTGAAGTCGTTGTGAGAGATGGACATAGTAAAGGACTGAATGTAGATCCAAAACTTATCGACCAAAGAGCAACACTTATTCAAGGACCTACTCCAGGAGTCAGGTTTAAAAATCTAGATGGAAGTGAAGCCGTTATCCTGTTAGGATATCATGGAATGGCACAAACAAAAAATGCTATTATGGCACACTCGTATAGCTCTGCAACAATCCAAATGATGTATTTAAATGGAAAACCTGTAGGAGAAATAGGTGTTGATGCTATTATTGCCGGAGAGCACAAAATACCGGTAGTCATGGTATCAGGTGATGATAAAGCGACGAAAGAAGCCAAAGAATGGATACCCGGTGTAGTGACTTGCCAGGTAAAGACAGGCACGTCATATCAGACAGGTAAATGCTTACCTTTAGACAAATCGCTTGCATTGATTAAAAAGAAAACAACAGAGGCATTATCCAAAAGAAATTCTATCAAGCTTACCACCACTAACTATCCTGCCACAATGCGCTGGGAATATATTCCCAAAGATTATCCCAGAGTATATTCTGATGAGTTCAAGCCCGTTGCTAATCCAAAAACTAAAGAAAAAACCTCAGAGAATAGTGTAGAACAGTTACTTATTTCGAAGTGAATATATACAAACTTTTCATAAGGATTTTCAGTCGAAATTAAAATTTGGATAAAGAATTAAAATAAAAAGGAGATAAATATTTATCTCCTTTTTTAATAGGTTTACTTTCCGATACAAAACTTTGAAAAAATATTTCCAAGCACTTCATCTGTACTGATTTCTCCACCGGTTATTTCGCCTAAATAATGCATACATTCACGGATGTCTTGGCTCAAAAAATCACCTGATATCCCATTCTCTAAACCTTGTTTCACCCGATTAATTGCATTTAGTGCTTGAGTTAAGGCTTCATAGTGTCGTAGGTTGGTGACAATAACATCATTATCATTAATTTCAGGTATATTGGCCGCCGACAAAAGGGCTTTTTCTAATTGATCCGTATTTTTTTTATACTTGGCCGATAGATAAATACGTTTAGAGGAAATTTGTGGTAAAAATTCGTTTTCCAAAACATTTTGTTCTTCCGGTGATATTTTATCTATTTTATTGAAGACTATAATTAATTGTTTATTTTGAATTTTGGGGATAATTTTATCAGCGATATCTTCAATTTTTTCACTGAATTGGGTAGCATCAATCATCCATAAAACGATAGATGCTTGTTCGATTTTCCTGAATGTACGTTCAATTCCCATGGTTTCGATTTCATCTCGGGTTTCACGAATTCCTGCCGTGTCAATAAAACGAAAAATAACACCGCCTATATTGACAACATCTTCGATTACATCGCGTGTTGTTCCGTGAATATCTGAAACTATTGCTTTTTCCTCATTCAACAATAAATTCAGCAAAGTGGATTTACCAGCGTTCGTCTCTCCTACAATTGCTACAGGGATCCCGTTTTTAATAGCATTACCTACATCAAATGATTGAACTAAGCGTGAAATAACCAATTGAATAGAGTCTACCAAGTCCGTTAATTGGGAACGATCAGCAAATTCCACATCTTCTTCACTGAAATCCAATTCCAATTCAACCAAAGACACAAAATCAAGTAAATGTCCCCGCAATTTCTGTAACTCTTTGCTAAAACCACCTCGCATTTGATTAAATGCTAAACGATGTGCTGCCGATGATGAAGATGCTATTACATCAGCAACAGCTTCTGCTTGAGATAAATCCATTTTCCCATTCAGAAATGCTCGTTGGGTAAACTCTCCGGGAGTAGCTAACCTACATCTTTTTCCTAATAATAATTTTATTATTTCTTGTTGAATATACTGTGAACCATGACACATAATTTCTACTGAATCTTCACCTGTATATGAATGAGGGGAACGAAACACAGCAAGTAAAACCTCATCCAAGATCTCACTATTTTTATATATCTTTCCGAAACTTAGGGTATAACTTTTTTGAGTTAAGACAGATTTATTTTTCACAACAGGTTGAAAAATCTGATCACAAATGGAAAATGCTTCCGGTCCTGAAATCCGGATTACAGCAATTCCTCCTGTTCCCGGAGGTGTAGAAATGGCACAAATGGTTTGTTTATCTATTGTTATCATCCTATTTCGATTTTTTCTCCTAAAAATTTAGGTTTTTTACCGGTAAGCATATCTATAAAAACTTTTACCCTTGCCAGTTTTTCCCGTTGCATAGTTTTGAAACCAAAGCGATTCCCAACATCTTTTGCATTATATCCGCAAACATCCAACCCGTATTTCTGAGCAATGTAAATTGCTCTTTCATTATGGAACTGTTGTGAAATAATCGTAAATTGTTGTTGTCCGAATATTTTCTCCATACGAATAACTGAATCCAAAGTACGAAATCCTGCATAATCAAGATAAATTACACTGTCAGGAACACCTCCTGCTATCAGGTCGTTTTTCATATCTTCCGGTTCATTGTATGTTTTTCTGCCATTATCACCACTCACAACAAAATATTTGACCTTACTATTGTGGTATAGTTCCAAAGCAGCTTCTATACGATTAGAATAAAATGGATTAGGATTTGTTCC
>JAVBMM010000189.1:0-3027 GCA_031552425.1 Bacteroidales bacterium
AAAAGGAGGAACAGAATTATGCAAATTATATTGAAAGAGGATGTTGCCAACTTAGGTTACAAAGATGATATTGTAACAGTGAAAGACGGTTATGGAAGAAACTACCTGATTCCTCAAAAGAAAGCGGTGATTGCTTCCGAATCGGCAAAAAAAGTATTGGCTGAAAATTTACGCCAACGGGCACATAAGTTGGAAAAAATAAAACAAGATGCACAGGCTTTAGCAGGAAAACTAGAAGGTGTAACTTTAACAATTGGTGCAAAAACCAGTTCTACAGGTACAATCTTTGGTTCTGTAAGTAATATTCAAATTGCTGATGCTTTGGAGAAAAAAGGTTTTGAAGTAGATAGAAAGAAGATTTTTGTAAAAGATGTTGTGAAAGAAGTTGGTTCTTATAAAGCAACTCTGAAATTACACAAAGAAATTGCTGTTGAAATTCTATTTGAAGTCGTTTCCGAATAATATGTGAAGTTAAATCTCTTTTGAAGAGGTAAAATAAAAGGACAGGCTGCTTGAAAAAGTGGCCTGTTTTGTGTTTTATAGTTTTTGAAAGTTTTTTGATTAATATGGCTTCTTGTAAAAATAAAATGATAGAATTAAACATATACATAAATAAAAAATAAAGTACTTTTGTTTTTCCTTTTATTTGCTAAACTTGAGTTATGTATATTAATAAACGCTTGTACATTGTAGTTATATTTCTTGTCTTCTGTTTCCTTGCCGGGTTTAACAGTGTTTTGGTGTTTACTATAGCTCAATTTTTATTAGTGGGATTATTATTGTTGTTGATATATGATGCTTATTTACTCTATCGAAAAGGAAATAAAATAGTTGCCGAGCGCTTTTGTTCCGATCGTTTTTCTAATGGCGATGAGAATGAAATACAAATCAGTTTGAGAAGCACTTATCCCATTTCGTTGAATTTGGGAGTAATAGATGAAATCCCAGATGTTTTTCAATATCGGAAAATGCTTTTCAAGATAAAGTTAGGGATTCGGGAAAGTAAACAATTAATTTATCATCTACGTCCTGTAAAGAGAGGAAAATGTGAATTTGGCTTGATCAATGTTTTTGTGTCTTCTAAAATAGGTTTGATAAGCCGGAGATTCAAAACAGGTGCACCTCAATCAGTAAAAGTTTATCCTTCTTATCTCCGGTTGCATCAATATGAATTGATGGCTATTTCGAATAAATTAACTGATTTCGGAATGAAAAAAGTTCGTAAAATAGGACAACAGTTGGAGTTGGAACATATTAAAGAATATGTAAAAGGTGATGATTACAGGACAATTAACTGGAAAGCTACCGCTCGTCGGAATCAAGTTATGGTCAATATTTTTCAAGATGAACGGGCACAAAATGTATATAATTTGATAGATAAAGGTCGTACCATGCAATCTGCATTTGAGGGAATGACTTTATTGGATTATTCCATTAATGCGTCATTGGCATTGGCTTATATTTCAATGGTTAAAGGAGATAAGACCGGTTTGCTGACTTTCGAAAAGTCTTATGAAACAATTCTTCCTGCTTCTCGTCGTGGAGATCAGATGCGTTTTATATTAGATGCCCTTTATAAGCAAAAAACTACTTTTGCAGAAAGTGACTTCAGTGCTTTATATGCTTGTGTGAAGAAAAAGATAACACAACGTAGTTTGCTGTTAGTATATAGTAATTTTGATACTTTCAAAGCAATGCAGCGTCAATTAGTGTATTTGAGGATGTTGGCAAAGCAGCATACAGTAGTAGTTATCTTCTTTGAAAATACCGGATTAAAATCGTTAATAGAAAAAGAACCTTTTGATAAAAAAGGAACATACGAAAAAGTAATTGCTGAAAAAATGATTAACGACAAACGGCTAATTGTGAAAAAACTTCGTCAGAATAACATCATTTCTATCCTCACTGAGCCTGAAAATCTGACAACAAATGTTATCAACAAATATCTCGAACTCAAAGCCCGGGATGTTTTTTAAGAGAAAAAAGGTTACGTTATATTATTTCTTCTCGATCCATTTTCTGGCATTTACAAATGCCTCTATCCAGGGACTTATAGCGTCTGAATGTTTTCTATTTTCCGGATAATGTGCCCATTGCCAGGGGAATATTGCTCTTTCTAAGTGAGGCATCATAGCCAAATGGCGTCCATCTTTAGATACAATTCCTGCGACGGCATAGTCTGATCCATTAGGATTTCCCGGATATTCCTGATACTGATATTTGGCAACGATTTTGTATCGGTTTTCCTCGTATGGAAGATGGAATTTTCCTTCTCCGTGTGCTACCCAGATCCCTAATTTAGAAGACGATAAAGAACCGAACATAATCGATTTATTTTTAGGAATATCCAAAGTAACAAACTCAGATTCAAACTTATGTGAATCGTTATGCAACATTTTTGCTTTTTCTTTGTGTGTAGGATTAATCAAATCCAATTCAACCATCAATTGGCAACCATTACAGATTCCTAAGCTCAAAGTATCTTTGCGTTTATAGAAATTTTTGAGCGCTGTACGAGCTTTCTCGTTGTATAAGAATCCTCCTGCCCAACCTTTAGCAGAACCTAAAACATCCGAATTGGAAAATCCACCACAGAATACGACCATATTGATGTCTTCCAAGGTTTCTCTGCCAGAAGCCAAGTCGGTCATGTGAACATCTTTTACATCAAATCCAGCTAAATAAAGAGCATAGGCCATTTCTCGTTCTCCATTGGTGCCTTTTTCACGAATAATTGCAGCCTTAATCCCAGAAGATTTTTTCCTATCTGCAGAAATACCATATTGTGATAATTGTCCGCTGAAAGTTTTATGGAATTTGAATTTCAAAGCTTGTTGTTTGTAATTATTGAAACGGGCTTTAGCACATAACTCTCCACTTTGTTTTCTATCTAATAAGTAAGAGGAAGAGTACCAAACATCACGCAGATAATCGATGCCGAAATGGTATTGAATGTCATCTTTTTCTAATAAGATATGCCTTTCATTCGTGGTTTTCCCTATACAAACAGAAGCAATTCCAGCTTCT
>JAVBMM010000099.1:0-18331 GCA_031552425.1 Bacteroidales bacterium
AAAAAATGAAAAAATAACATATAATATTCCCTCAGGTCTGTACTATATTAAATTGACTAATAGAGAAAAAGAAGATATTGTAAAGTTTTTACTGAAATCTATTTGAAGACTGCTTTGATTTTTGAATTCAAGTTTTTCTGCTCGAAATATCAGGAAGGTAATTTTATAAAAAAAGGGTAAGCTGACTATATCGCGCCGCTACAACCAACTACCCTTGCTGTCGTCAGACCCTGGGGGATTCGAAGGGAGCTGACCGTAAAGGACTTACACGAGTACAAAAGTACAATTTTTTATTTAATTTCCAATGATAGGAAAGTAATATTTCTTTTGTTTTTAGGTAAGTCGTTGAAGCTCAAAATGATATTTGTTTGTTTTAATTCCTGATGAATTTTGCAGCACACCAATTATTTTTCGAACGGTTTCCATTGAAAGTAAGTCCGTTTTTATTACATTCTTTCTCGATAAATGGAAGATCTTCCATATAAAAACCACTCATATATAATGTGGAACCAGAATACATACAAGAGGCATATTTATGAATATCATTTAATAAAATATTCCTATTGATATTAGCAAAAATAAAATTAAATTTTTCAGCTCCTAACAGAGACGCATCTCCAAGTTTCACTTGTATGCCGGTTGTCTTATTTAGTTGAATGTTTTCCAATGAATTATTGAATGCCCACTCGTCATTGTCAATAGCAACTACAGGTTTGGCTCCTTTCATAGAAGCTAAAATAGCTAAAACTCCAGTTCCACATCCCATGTCCAAAAAAGATTTATTGTTTAAATCTATATCTAACATGAAATCGATCATTAACCCTGTAGTTTCGTGATGCCCTGTTCCAAAGGACATTTTGGGATCAATAACAATGTCATATTTTACAGATGGGATATTTTGATGAAAAGAACCATGAATAACACAAATATTTTTGGTAATGATGGGTTGAAAAAAGTTCTTTTCCCACTCTTCATTCCAATTTTGTGAAGGGATTAACTGTGAAGAAAAAGATATTTCCGCATTTACAGGAAAATTGTTTATGAGATTTTTAATCGCTTCTTCACTATATTTTTTTTCAGGTATATATCCGCATAATTTTCCATTTCCGTTTTCAAAAAAGCTCTCAAAATCAATATCTCCTAACTCGGAAGATAGAATATCTTTAATTATTTCTTCATTGGGAATGCATGAAAATGTAACTTCGTAATAGTTCATACGTCATTATAAATAAATAGGTTATTTTTCTGTGCCTGCAAAAATAGTGTTTTTCTGTGCCAAAAAGTTAAATATCATGTAAAAACTTGTTCCAGGCATCAAAATGAACTATTTTTGTAATATAGAATTTTACTAAGAATAAACTAAAATGAAATTGAATAGTCTAATACATATAAATAATTTTAATAGGAGGGACAATGCTATGAAAACAATGATGAAAATTGCCTCTTTATATGCAATGAGTTTATTTGCTTTTTCAGGTTTTGCACAAGGAAGCGAATATTTTGATGATATTTACTCTACTTCAAAAAGATCAACTACACAAAAAGAAGAAGTTCAAGTTCAACAGCAACCTAAATATTCTAATCAAAAAGATGTTACAGTAGCAGTTTCTAATACTCGTAACATAGATGAATATAACAGAAGGTCAACCGGTTCGCAAGTTTCAAACAATCAAACCGTAGATTCTAATTATCAGACAGAAGTATCTGATGGGGAATATACTGAACGAATTGTGAAGTTTCATGATCCCGCTAAAATAACTGTTGTGGGTGCTGATAATGTAAACATGTATATGGACGGTAATTCATATGTGTTGGATTTCAACGAAAGAGAGCAGTCTCCTTCTATCAATATAAATGTAGGATTTGGTTATGGGTCTCCATATTACGGATGGTATGATCCATGGTACTATGGTCCGTCTTGGAGATATTATTATGGATGGTACGATCCATGGTATTCTCCTTGGTATTATGGTCCTTCTTGGTATTCCTGCTACTATCCTTATTATCCGTGTTATGCCCCATACTATTCCCCGGGATACTATAGCAGATATTATTATAGTCCGGCTGGTCGTTCCGGATATGCCAGTCGTTCTTCACGAAGTGTAGGAAGATCTTCCGGAGCCGTTTATGGAACAAGGAGTTCATCAGCACGCTCATCCAGTGCTGTAGGAACTGCTCCTCGTTCATCCCGGAGTTCATCCACGCGTTCTTCCGAAGGAAATTATTCCAGACCGTCTTCTTCATCTTCAAGGATATATGATTCTTCCAGAGGAGGAACCACCATAGATAGAAGTTCATCTGTTCGTTCTTCTTCAAGATCCAGCGTTGATTCTTCTACACCTGTAGGATCACAACAATCAGGATCTACAATGAGGAGTTCTCGTTCTTCTTCCGGAGTTGACAGGAGTTCTTCAACCGGGACTTCTTCAGTAAGAACGAGGGTTTCTTCTACACCTGTAGAATCGTCTCAACCTGAATCTACAGTGAGAAGTTCACGTTCTTCTTCTGATACATACAGAAGTTCAACGGGTACTTCTTCCGGAAACAATAATAGTGGAAATTATAATAGTAGTAGCTCTTCATCCCGTTCTTCCTCTGCCGGAAGTTCAAGTTCGTCGGGAAGTAGATCTTCTTCTTCTGGAGGAGGACGAAGTTCTCGAAGATAAATAAAAATTTCAGGCACGTTAATGATGTGCCTTTTCTTAAATGTAATGTAAATATTGAAAAAACAAATGTATATGAAACGACTTATTTTATTGGGTATGGTTTTGTGTTCTGTATTTTTATCATATGCCCAAGGAGAGATGGATGCGTTGAGGTATTCTTATAATGACATTACAGGAACAGCTCGAGCGATGGGAATGGGAAATGCCTTTGGAGCATTGGGAGGAGATATTACCGGAATAGCAATTAATCCTGGAGGAATAGGAGTATATAAAAGTTCTGAAGTAGTAGGAACGATGAATTTTGAAAATGTCTCCGAAAAAACTTCATCAGGTGTTTCTATTACAGAAAATAAATTCAAATTTAATTTTGATAACTTGGGTTATGTAGGTTATTTTCCTACAGGAAATGATATGTTCCAAAGTTTTAATTTTGGATTTACTTATAACAGATTGAAGAATTATGATAGAACGTATAGATCGCAAGGATATGGAGTCAATTCTTCTTTATCAGATTATATTGCAATAAAATCAAGTGAAGGAAGTGGTATCCCTGAGGGATATCTTATGATTCCAGATCCATATAGAGAAGAAGATGATCCTTTTTTCTATGAAAATTGGTTGTCCGTTTTGGGATATAATGCTTACATTATTAATCCTGAAATAATTGATCCTGGGACACCAGATGAAAGAACACAATATTTACCTGCAGTTTCTTTGCCGGTGGATAATACGTTAAATGTTTCAGAGAAAGGTTCTATTTCTTCTTATGATTTTACATTTGGTACTAATATATCAAATTTCTTATCTGTAGGATTAACGTTTTCTATTACAGATTTACATTATGAAATGTCTTCATATTACCAGGAAAAATTTGATGGTAATGATAATTTTTATTTGAAAAACTGGATGGAAACTGATGGAACAGGATATAATCTGAAAGTAGGAGCCATTATTCGACCTATAGATGCCTTACGTATTGGAATCGCATACCATTCTCCTACCTGGTATGATATGACGGATTATTATTATGCTGATATGTATGATGTGTCTGGACAGGGAGCAAGTTCTCCTGAAATGAGGTACGATTATAATTTTCATACTCCATATAAATGGGTATTTAGTTTAGCAGGTGTAATAGGTACCCGCGCAATTGTAAGTGTGGATTATGAAATAACAGATTATAAAGCGATGTCTTTCAGCGGGATAGATGGAGAATATATGCCTGAGTTTACCACACAAAATGATTATATAGACCAAGATTTCAGAAGATCTTCTACAGTAAGGGCAGGGTTAGAATACCGTATTACTCCGCAATTTTCTGTTCGACTGGGAGGTGGTTGGATGCAAACTCCTTTGACCACGGAATTTAAGGATGGTGATGTGGAAGTAGCAACAGTAGGTTCTATTCCTAATTTTATTTTGAATGGAGATACCTATTATGGTTCTTTTGGATTGGGATATAAATTTACAAAGAATTTTTACGTGGATTTTGCAGCTGTATTTAAACAACAAAAAAGTGATTTATATGCGTTTTCAAATATATTTGAATCTGATTACAATCATAATGCATATCTTGTTTCTACACCAACTAAACTTACCAATAACACATTCAAAGGTTTGTTGACTTTTGGTTATAAGTTTTAATTAATAAAAATTAACTTATATTTGTAATATTTGATAATTACAGACAAGAGAATTCAGTAATATTTTGCTGTTTTTATCATATAGTAGGACTGTAGATACATTATAGTCCTACTATATGAGTTGTATAGTCCTACTGTAGACATATTATAGTCCTACTATATTTCATAAAAAAACGGGCATTTTCATTGAAAATACCCGTTTTTAGTATATGTAAGGGAACTGATTGATTCAGGATAGAAATAACACTTAAAGATAAATAATATATTTCACATATACAAATGTTAATTCACAGTTATTCACTATAAAAACAATTATTCCTCTTATATTGAGATTTATGTTCTTTAATATTCATTTGGTAGTTCTGCTAGTTGTGCTGCTGTAAAAACAGGACCATCTTTGCAGACATACGTCTTTCCCACATTACAACGGCCACATTTACCAAAACCACATTTCATACGGTTTTCAAGAGTAGTGAAAATATTTTCGTCAGTGAACCCTAACTTTTTTAATACAGGGAATGTATTTTTAATCATGATAGGAGGTCCACAAACAATAGCAATTGTATTTTCTGCAGAAGGCGCTGTTTTTTCCACAACAGAAGGAACAAAACCTACCTGGCCTTTCCATTCGGGAGTTTCTCCTCCCGGATCGACTGTTGTGTAAAGATTTACATCCGGTCGTTCTTCCCATTCCTTCAATTCGTGTTTATAAACCAGGTCATTTACAGTTTTCGCACCATAAAAGATAGAAACATCTTTATAATCACTGCGATTATCTAAACAAGACCAGATAACACTACGCATAGGAGGTAATGCAATCCCTCCGGCAATGAATACCAAATTTTTGCCTTTCCATTCTTCTATTGGAAAAATATTTCCATAAGGCCCCCTGAACCCTACTATATCTCCTTCTTCAAGGTTTGATAAAGCTGTAGTTACACGGCCAACCTGACGGAAAGTGCACTCTACATAACCTTTCCGGGTATGTGGAGAAGCGATACAAAAAGTAGATTCTCCTTCACCAAAAACAGAATATTCTGCAAATTGTCCGGTTTTGAACGAAAAACTATCAGCTTCTTCCGGATTTGTGAATTCCAAACGGAAAGTACGTACACCTGGAGCTTCTTCTGTAATTTTAGCCAGGCGCATTTTATATGGCAAATATATATTCTCTTTCATAACTTATTTAATGATTCTGCAATATTCATATCAACCGGACAACTTCTAGAACAACGTCCACAACCCACACAACCTCTGACTTCCAATCGTTCAGGCATATAGGAAAATTTGTGCATTAACCGTTGTCTCCAACGGGCACCTTGTGTTTCACGTGGATTATGCCCTGAAGTATGCAAGGTGAAAAGTTTGGCACCACAACTATCCCATAGGCGAACACGTTGTCCTTTACTTCCCTTTGTTTCATCCTGAATATCGAAACAAGCGCAGGTAGGACATACATAAGCACAAGCAGCACATCCCATACAACGCATAGCATATTCATCAAAAGCAGTGGTATCAAATGCGGCATTTACCTTGTCCTGCAAACCTGAAACTTCAAAACGTTTGGGAACATCGGCCAGATAACTTTCTTTTTTCAAATCGCCCGCATCCTGAAATAAATCGGGAGCTAAAGCAACAATTGCTTCTCCTTTTGGAGTTATAATTTCAGCGATATAATCGCCTGTATCTGTTTTAGTAAGCAAAATATCACTTCCTTTCGTATTGCCCGGACCTCCTTCCAAAGAAGTACAAAAGCAATAATCATCCGAATGAGTACAGGAGAATCCTACAAATGTAGTGCGTTCCAGCCTTGTTTTGAAAATAGGGTCCGCAGGATCCCAGCCAAAAATAGCTTTCAGGCTTTCCATTCCGGCAGCATCACAAGGACGAATTCCGACAATAACTCTTTGTGGTATATTTTCCAGGTTGATATCCTGAACATCTACCTCATTCTTATTCTTTGTATAGGAAAAAAGCTTTTCAATCTTGGGAAATGCAAAAGCTTTAGCCGATATATCAGGTATTACATAATCAGAAGCCAAATCTACTGCTGAAGATATTCTTTGGTAAGAAACTCGTTTACCCTGACGGACAGGTCCGTATATCTGTTGTGTTTCTGCTATTTTATTTATAAACAAAGGAAAAGAATCCTTGCTTAATTTCTTTATCATGCTCATATTATTGTCGTTTTATCCAATAAAATTCTCTTTGTCATCAGGTTTGAATGTAGAGAGGGTATTCCCTTCCTGTGTGCTCATCCCGGAAACTGTCCCATAAATATTATTAATTTTTTCAGACAGTTTGATGGGTAATAAATGGATAGGAATATTAACAGGACATGCATCTCCACATTGTCCACATTCCACACAGCGTCCGGAAAGGTGCATTGCACGCATAATATGCCATTCCAGGTTTCCCAATGTATTTGAAGCAACAGGAATCCACTGAGGTTGATTTACTTCAACGGCACACTGTGTACAGTAACACAAAGGACAAGCCTGACGACACGCGTAACACTTGATGCAATTCTCCATCTCAGTCGACCAGAAATTCCAGCGTTCTGTAGGGGTCATAGCGTCCAGTTTTTCTATCATTTCTTTATCTTCCGGCTTAATTTGGGGAGTTATTGATGATAAATAATTCTCTATTTCAGTTAATGTATTACATTCAGTAACCTCACCTGAATCATTTATGCATAAAGCAATTAAGTCACCTTCTTTAACCTGTTTTTCAGATGCTAAGCGAATAATTCCTCTTAATGTAGCAAGATTAGCAACAATAGCAGGTTTTCCCAATTTGGCTGTTTCTTTTTTGTATATATATGTCGCCAAATTTTGAGTACAACGTTTGTCATAAACCAATTTACCGGCTTCTTCTTCATTGGTAGCAAAAAATGGGCGTACATGTCCAAAACTACCTTCACCATAACCGATAACTACTTTTACATCTCCTGCATTCAGCAGGCGTGCAGCTATTTCATTGATTGTTCTCATTATTTATTCTCCTCCCAAGCTTCGTTATTCATTTTCTGATAGGCTGTATATGGCCCCAATTCTTTGATCTTATCTGCTGTGGAATTAACCACATCAGCCCATTTAGCTCCTTCAGCCGCAGATACCCAGGTAAAATTAATCCTGTTAATATCAATACCCATGAAATTAAGTAGGGAACGGAATACTGTCCAACGGCGGCGTGCATGAAAATTTCCCGAAGTATAATGGCAATCATTCGGATGACATCCGGATACAATAACTCCATCAGCTCCATTAGAGAAAGCTTTCAATAAAAGCATGAAATCAATGCGTCCGGTACAAGGGAAACGAATGATCTTTACATTCGGAGAATACTTGATTCTACTTGTACCTGTTAAGTCTGCCCCGGCATAAGTACACCAGTTACAGACAAATGCTACTATTTTAGGTTCGAAATCCATAATTCAATTTTTTAATGTGCCAATATGCTAATATGCCAATAAAAATTATTATTTGAAATCAAATTGGCACATTATATAATTGGCATATTTAGTCATTCAAAAGAGCTAACACTTCTTCATAAACCTGTTTATTTGAGAAACCTTCCAAATCAATTGATTTTGACTTACAGAAAGCAACACAGGTACCACAACCCTGACAAAGTCCCGGGTTTATTTTTGCAATTGTTTTCACTACTTCTCCTGCTCTATTGGTAATTTGTTCTTTATCAATTGCTTGATAAGGACAAATTGAAGCACACATGCCACAACCCATACAAGTGGAGAAAATAGGAGGGGGCATCCGGTTTACTTTAGCTACAACAGGTTCTCTTGTTAACTCGCTGTTCGAGAACAATCCAATCACTTTAGCAGCAGCACCCGAAGCAGCAGCTACCGATTCCGGAATATCCTTCGGGGCCTGACATGCACCAGCCAAAAAAATTCCGGCTGTATTCGTTTCAACAGGTTTCAACTTAGGATGCGCTTCTGCGAAAAACTTATATGCATCGTATGATACGTGCAGCTTTTGAGCTAAAGATTCAGATCCTTCGCAGGATACTGCGGCAGTAGCTAACACAACCATATCTGCTTCTATTTCAACTGGTTTTCCATTAAGAAGTGTATCAGCACCCCTTACTATCAGCTTACCATCCTTTTCATAGATGTTGGAAACCCTTCCACGGATATATTTTGCTCCATCTTCTTCGATGGCACGACGTGTAAACTCATCATAATTCTTACCGGCAGCACGGATATCCATATAAAATACATAAGGAGTTCCTTCGTGTACTTTGTGTTTGTACAAAATAGCATGTTTAGCAGTGTACATACAACAAATTTTAGAACAGTAAGGAATACCTTTCGCAGCATCACGTGAACCCGCACAAGCAATAAATACTACTTTTTCAGGAATTTTACCATCAGAAGGACGACGGATTTCTCCTTTTGTAGGGCCGGAAGCCGAAGCCAAGCGCTCAAATTGTAATCCGTTGATCACGTCTTTGTATTTTCCATAACCGTATTCGGGGAAGAAATCGGTTTTCTTTACTTCAAAACCTGTAGCAAGTACCAATGCACCTGCTTTTACTTCGATTATTTCGTCTTCTTGTTCGTAATTAATTGCACCTGTTGGGCAGATTTTTTTACAGACACCACACTTTCCTGTTTTAAAATAGGTACAATTGGCACGGTCAATCACCGGTTTATTCGGAACAGCTTGTGGAAATGGCACATAAATAGCTGTGCGGTTTGCTAAGCCTTGTTCAAATTCACTCGGAATCTTTTTAGAAGGACATTTAGTAGTACATAACCCGCAACCGGTACACAATTTTTCGTCTACTGATTTAGCTTTTTTGCGAATCCGCACATTGAAGTTGCCAATAAATCCATCCAGACTTTCAACTTCAGCACAAGTAAGAAGGGTAATGTTGGGATGTTGTGCCACATCTACCATTCGAGGAGTAAGAATACATTGCGAACAGTCGAGAGTAGGAAAAGTTTCGGAAAGACCTGCCATTTTTCCACCGATAGATGGCTCACGCTCTACCAAAATTACTTTTTGCCCTGCATTGGCAATATCAAGCGAAGCTTGAATGCCTGTAACCCCACCACCAATTACAATAGCCGTTTTGTTTACCGGTACTTTAATTGCTTCCAGCGGATGATTATTTTTTACTTTTTCAATCAGCGTCCTGACCAAGTCAAATGCTTTCTTTGTAGTAGCATCACCTTTTTCGTGCACCCATGAACAATGTTCACGGATATTGGCCATTTCACAGAGAAAAGGATTTAGACCTGCTTCTGCGCATGCTTTCCTAAATGTAGGTTCGTGCATACGGGGTGAACAAGCCGAAACAACCACTCCGGTAAGTTTATGCTCCAAAATGGCTTCCTTAATTTTACTTTGTCCCGGATCGGAACACATATATTTATAATCAGTACTGTAGACTACACCTGGAAGGCCGGCCGCAAGTTCCGAAACCTTTTCGCAATCTACAGTTGCAGATATATTTTCGCCACAATGGCAAATAAAAACTCCTATTCTTGCCATAATTTTATTCTTTAACTCTTACCAAGTGTCTGTGTATTCCTGTTTGTTTCTTCTTCAATCCGCATGCCATTCCGATGGCTTGAGTAATATAAAGTACAGGAATATCATATTTTTTAACTAAATAGCTATTGATCGCGGAACGTCTCATGTCTAAATTAGCATGACACATCGGACAGGCTGTGATGATAGCTTTTGCTCCCCGTTCGGTTGCTTCTTTCACTATTTTTCCTGAAAGCTTAGCAACCAGGTCCGTTCTACCAACCGAAAGACCGGCTCCACAACATTCTGTTTTAAATGGCCAGTCCACAGGTTTTGCTCCTAATTGTTCCATGATTTTATCAATGGTTTGAGGGTCTTCTTGGCGATCGAACCGGAGAATATTGTGCGGACGCACTAAAAGACATCCGTAATAACATGCAACTTCTTTATCAAAAGGTTGTGTGATCTTTTCAGAAAGATGAGGAACGATATATTCTTCTATAAATTGGATAACATTTAGTATCCGGATAGGAGAAGACAATTCTATCCCCATTATTTCTTCTACCTCTTGTTTCAGTTTGGGGTTTTCGAACAGTTCGTGTTGAGTGACTGCCAATCTATTGTAACAAGCGGCACAAGGAACAAGTACGTCTAACATCCCCGCTTTACCGGCGGATGCTAAAATCCTGGCCGGTAATGAAAGTGATAATGCTTTGTTGAGATTATGGGCTGCAGTTGCTCCACAACAGTTCCAATCCGGAACTTGTTCCAATTGGATGTCGAAGAGTGAAGCAAGAGATGTAACCGATTCGTTATATTCCCGGGCAGTTCCCTCTAAAGAACACCCCGGATAAAATCCTAACTTCATTTGCTTTTATTAAAAATACGTTTAATACTTTTTCTGTCTTTGACAGATTCAGGAATAACAGGTAACTTACCTTTTAAGAACATTTTTGGAGCTAGTGTCAAATCCTGTAAGAATTTTTTACTCCGTAATTTATAATCAGCAATCATACCGATTTCATAAGAACGTCCTGTAACTTGGACCATGTCTAAGAAAGAACGGTGAAATGAAACAATGTTCTTGTTTGCCGATTTGTTTTGCAAGTTTTCAGCAAGAGATTGTTGTCTAAGAAAATCCATTATTTTTGGAATATCTACTTGCATCGGACATCTAGAAATGCACATTTCACAGGAAGCACAAAGCCAAATTGCTTGAGATTGGAGTAATTCTTTATCTACGGTTTCTTCCTCTGATTGAATCATTCGCATTACTACACTGGAAGTAATATCCATATCTTCCGCTAGTGGACATCCGGCTGAACATTTTCCACACTGATAACAGCGTGCAGGATTAATTCCTGTTTCTGTAACCAGTTTGTTGTTTAATGTTTTCCGGGAAGAATTGATATGTGTATTCATAGAAAATATTTAATTTATTTTTATTGAACACTTTTAAATACAAAGTTTATTAAATAATACATTAATGCTGCTAATACAGCACTAACAGGGATCGTTAGAATCCATGCCCAAAGTAGGTTAATTGTTACACCCCAACGAACAGCAGATAACCTTTTAACGGCACCCACTCCCATGATAGATCCTGTAATTGTATGAGTGGTACTTACCGGCACTTTCCATATTTCAGTTAAAAATAAGGTCAGAGCTCCGGCTGTTTGCGAACAGAAACCTTCTATAGGAGTGATTTTGGTAATTTTAGATCCCATTGTTTTCATGATCTTCCAACCACCACTCATTGTTCCAATAGCAATGGCAGTGAAACAAATTAAAGGGATCCAATCGTGAACTTCGTCCATTGAACCCATTTGCATCCAATGAGGCAAGTTTTCTGTATTTCCGTTGGTTGCTGCAATTAATGCTGCTGCAATGATTCCCATTACCTTTTGAGAATCATTTAATCCATGACCAATGCTAAGGCCAGCAGAAGAAATCAGTTGTAGTTTTCTAAACCAATTATCTGCTTTAGACGGTCTTACATTCCTTATAAGATGCATAGTTATCAGAGTGATAATATTACCTGCAATCATACCAATTAATGGTGCTAAGATAATGAATGCAGCAATTATTCCGACAACTTTTCCATGCACGGCATCAAAACCGGCTGCAGCGATTGCCGCACCTGCAAATCCACCAATCAATGTATGAGAAGAAGATGAAGGAATACCAAACCACCATGTAATTAGATTCCAAATTATTGCAGCCGTCAAGCCTGCAATAATAACGAGAGACGGATTGGCGATACAACTTAAATCAACAGTTTTGGATACTGTATCGGCAATACCAAATCCACCAATAATATATTTGGCTATAAAATAGGCAACGAAATTAAAAAATGCAGCCCAAATCACAGCTTGCAAGGGAGTTAAAACTCTTGTAGAAACAACTGTAGCTATCGAATTGGCCGCATCATGAAATCCATTGATAAAATCGAATATAACAGCTAAAACAATAACAACGATTAATAAGGTCATATAATAAATCTTAAGCGTATTTTACATATATGGTTTTCAATACTTTTCCTGCATTGTTGATTTTATTAGCCGTTTTTTCCAATTCTTGGATAATTTCTTTTAATTTAATCAATTCTACAGTGTTCTTTTCTTCTTGAAATAATTTTGTAATACCATGTTCGTATATCACATCAGCTTCTTCTTCTAATTTTTTAATTTCTTTATAGTGTTTACGAAGTTTTTGATCTTTATGTTTTATATGACTTAACTCGTCTACAGCTCCTTCTACTTCAATTGCTCCTTTTTTAATAATTTCAGTTAATTGTTTTGTTGATTCTGGAAGGTTTTCCGGACAATAGAGTAAAACTTTTTGTGAAGCCCTGTTAATAGCATCAATTATATCATCTAATTCATCTGCAAGTTCATTAATGTCTTCTCTATCAAAAGGAGTTATAAAAGTTTCATTTAAAGCCTTCATAATATAACTGGTAACTTTATCTCCTTTGATTTCTTCTGTCTTAATTAAAACACATAATTCCTTCCTCCTTTCTTTATTTTCAAGAGTGAAAAGTTCTTGTAAAAGTAATGATGCTTGAACCACAATAGATGCAGTTTCTTTTAATAGAGGGAAGAACTTTACGTCCTTTGGAGAAAAAATACTTAATAAGGTGTTAAATTTCATTGTTATTAAATTTTTTGAAAATTAAAGTCAAATTATTTATTTTATTAGTAAATAAAAACTTTGGAAAAAGTTTAAAGTATAAAATGATCAAGTCTGATAAATAAAAATAATCGGATAAGATAAATCATCAAGGGAAATTTAAACAATAATTTCCCGCAATGCGAATACATAGTAATCGCAGGTGTAATAATGATTAAGGTTGAAACTAACAATATGTTTTTTATGAAAAACAGTAGGATAAAACTGTTTTAGAGGGGATGAAAAGGCAAATAAATATTTCCATGCATGGGGATTCGTAACGGGATTAATAAAAAGGGTTCTTCCTTCCAAGCCAATGTTATGAATTATTTTTGCATAAGAAATATGCTTAAAAATAGATGTTATTTTAGCACTTGAATATAAGTGTTTTTTTATATTTGATTTGAAGAGTATGGATGTTTGATTCTTAGGACAGTAAGAACTTCTCTCTTCTTTGTTGTATACATTTATAGAATGGACAAAAAAAGTATACGTAAAAACAAATAAAAAAATTATTACAAATATGTTATTTTTATTTTTCGAGAAAGCCATCAACTATAATTTGGAGGCAAACTTACAAATTAAATTTTAGATATCCAATGTTTATAGTTTTTTAAAAATTACTTGAAATAAAATCATATTTACTTTTAAATAATTTCTATAATTCAAGTAATAATTATCATGATTTGATACTCAAAATAAACACTATTCTACTGTGACCGATTTTGCTAAATTTCTCGGCATATCCACGTCTCTCCGCTTATTAACTGCAATATGGTATGATAGCAATTGCAAGGGTATTGTGGTCAATAGTGGGTCCAGACATTCCTTGGTTTCCGGTACCTCAATGATGTAATCTGCAATATCGTGGATAATGGAGTCATCTTTATTCACGATAGCAATCACACGTCCGTTTCGGGCTTTTATTTCTTGTATATTGCTGATCATTTTATCGTAGGTGCCGTTGTTTGTGGCTATTACTACTACAGGTATTTCATTGTCTATCAATGCGATTGGACCGTGTTTCATTTCGGCGGCGGGATACCCTTCGGCGTGAATGTATGAAATTTCCTTGAGTTTTAGAGCACCTTCCAAAGCGATTGGATAATTGTAGCTTCGACCCAGATAAATGAAATTCTGGGCATATGTGAATATGTTGGACAATTCTTTGATCGCCGGATCAGATTGCAATATTTCTTCGATTTTATCAGGAAGGGTATTTATTTCAGCAAGCAAGCTTAAGAATCTTTCTTCCGGCAATAGTTTTTTCTCTCTGGCAATGGATAATGCCATTAAAGTAAGTATCAGTACCTGGGCTGTAAATGCTTTGGTTGAAGCGACTCCGATTTCCGGTCCCACGTGGGTGTATGAACCGGAATGTGTATTACGTGGAATGGAAGAACCGACAACGTTACAAATGCCGTATACAAAAGCTCCGGTCTCTTTGGCTAATTCAATGGCAGCTAATGTGTCGGCTGTTTCTCCGGATTGAGAAATTGCGATAATAATGTCATCGGGATAAATAATGGGATTCCGGTAACGAAATTCGGACGAATATTCAACTTCAACGGGAATACGACAAAATTCTTCCAGCAAGTATTCACCAATCAATCCGGCATGCCAGGATGTTCCACATGCCAGAATAATGATTCTTCGAGCATTCAGAAAACGTTCTTTGTTGTCTAAAATTCCGGAAAGTACCAGATTGTTGCATTCTACATTGATTCGTCCCCGCATACAATCACGTAAAGTACGTGGCTGTTCGAAAATTTCTTTCAGCATGAAATGCGGATATCCTCCTTTTTCCAATTGGCTTAAACTCATTTCCAGATGCATGATTTGTGGAGTTTTTTCCGCATTACCGATATCAACTATTTTTGGTTTTTCATGCCGATGTATGATGGCGATTTCTTCATCTTCCAGATAGATGACTTCTTTGGTATATTCAATGATGGGAGTTGCATCAGATGCAATGAAGTATTCATCTTTCCCAATGCCTATTACTAATGGACTGCTTTTCCTGGCTGCTATAATTAAGTTGGGATTTCCTTTTTCGATAACGGCAATAGCGTAAGCTCCGACCACCTGTTCCATGGCTAATTGTACGGCTGTGCAGGTATCGACTTTGTTGCTCGTTTTAATATATTCGATTAACTGAATCAAAACTTCTGTATCTGTGGTGCTTTGGAATATATATCCTTTTTGAATTAATCCTTCTTTCAGAACAGCGTAATTTTCAATGATCCCATTATGAATAAGTGCTAAATTTTCCGATTGAGAATAATGAGGATGGGCATTTACATTGCTGGGTTCACCATGTGTTGCCCAGCGGGTATGGGCGATACCGATTGTTCCGGAAATATCTTGTGTCTTACAAAATTCTTCTAAATCAGATACCCGTCCCTTGGCTTTGAAGATATTCAATTCATTTTCCGGATTGATTAACGCCACTCCGGCGCTGTCGTAACCTCTGTATTCTAATCTGTGCAAACCTTTTATCAATATCGGATAAGCTTGCTTGTTGCCGATGTAACCTACTATGCCACACATGGAAATTAAAAATTAAAAATTAAAAATAACATGTCAGTTTTCTTGCCATTTTTAATTTATTTATACTCCTCCCAACTTTTGATGGGAATATTATTTAAATCTATTTCGCAAAAAGCGTGAATGAAAGCAGATGCTAACCGTGAATTGGTGAACAAAGGAATATTGAAGTCGATGGCTGAACGGCGAATGCGATAGCCGTTTGTCAATTCTCCAGGAGTCAGGTTTTTGGGAATATTTATTACCAGATCGACCTGTTTCTCCCGGATGAGTTCCAATACATTCGGATTGGCATTTTCACCGGGTTGGTGCGCAAGTATAGACGGGATGTTATTTTCTTCCAGAAATTTATGGGAACCACCTGTTGCGTAAATGGTGTATCCATGGTTGTACAACAATCGGGAGGCATTGAGTAGATCTACTTTTGAACGTAAAGTTCCACTGGAGATTAATACATTTTTTTTAGGAATACGCATGCCAACCGAAAGCATTGCTTTTAATACTGCTTCGTAATAATCATCGCCGATACAGCCGACTTCTCCTGTAGAAGCCATATCTACGCCTAACACGGGATCGGCTTTTTGTAACCTGGAGAAAGAAAATTGCGATGCTTTGATGCCGACATAATCCAAATCAAATGCACTTTTATTCGGTTTTTCAACGGTTTCGCCTAACATGACCTGCGTTGCTATTTCAATGAAATTGAGTTTCAATACTTTTGATACAAATGGGAAACTACGCGATGCCCGCAAATTGCATTCGATTACTTTGATGTCATTGTCTTTTGCCAGAAATTGGATATTGAATGGCCCGGTTATTTGTAGGGATTCTGCAATCTGCCGTGCAATCCGCTTTATCCGGCGGACAGTTTCTACATATAATCGTTGGGGAGGAAACTGGATGGTGGCGTCTCCCGAGTGTACTCCTGCAAATTCGATGTGTTCGGAAATGGCATAAGCTACTATGTCTCCTTCGTTGGCTACAGCGTCAATCTCAATTTCCTTGGCATTTTCAATAAATTCGCTTACTACTACCGGATGTTTTTGCGATACATTGGCAGCCAGTTTTAAGAAAAATTCCAGTTCGTTAGGATTGGAACAGACATTCATGGCGGCACCCGAAAGTACATACGATGGACGCACTAAGACCGGAAAACCTACTTCTTCCACAAATTGGTTGATATCCTGCAGTGAACTGAGTTCTTTCCAGCGGGGTTGGTCGATATCTAATCCGTCAAGCATGGAGGAGAATTTGTGGCGGTCTTCGGCATTATCAATACTATCAGCTGATGTGCCGAGGATTGGAACACCTGCTTTGTTGAGTGAAAGTGCCAGGTTGTTCGGTATTTGTCCTCCGGTTGAAAGAATCAATCCATGTGGATTTTCCAATTCAACAATATCCATTACCCGCTCATAAGTCAGTTCGTCGAAATACAGTCGGTCGCACATGTCGTAATCGGTAGAAACGGTTTCCGGATTATAATTAATCATCACCCCGCGCCAGCCTTTTTTACGGATGGTTTGTAATGCATTGACGGAACACCAGTCGAATTCTACGCTGCTGCCGATGCGGTAAGCGCCGGAACCCAGCACAATTACTGAGCGCTTATCTCCCAGATAATGAACATCATTTCCGGTTCCATTATATGTCAAATACAGGTAGTTTGTCTGTGCAGGATATTCTGCAGCTAATGTATCTATCTGTTTTACAACAGGAATTATGATTAATAATTTTCGTTTGTTTCTTAAGTTCGGTTTTTCGTCTATTGCTTTATCGGCATCTTTGTATAACAATCTTGCTATCTGGAAATCTGAAAACCCTTTTTGCTTAGCATCCCGAAGCACGTTTTCAGGTAATTCATTTGCTGAATTATATTTTTCTATTTCTTTGGAACAGAAGTATATATTTTGCAGCTTTTGCAAAAACCACAAGTCAATTTTTGTCAGTTCATGGATGCGCTCAATGGTATAACCTTGAGACAAGGCTTGCGAAATGATAAAAATACGTTTGTCGGTCGGTTCGGACAGAGCTTTGTTAATATTTTCCACTTCCAATTCCTTGTTGGCAACAAAACCGTGCATTCCCTGTGCAATCATCCGTAAACCTTTCTGGATGGCTTCTTCGAAGTTGCGTCCGATGGACATGACCTCACCAACACTTTTCATACTGCTGCCGATTTCGTGCGAAACGCCATGGAATTTTCCTAAATCCCATCGTGGAATTTTACATACAATATAATCTAATGCCGGCTCGAAAAAGGCAGTTGTGGATTTGGTGACAGAATTTTTCAAATCCTGCAGGCCATAACCCAATGCTAATTTGGCGGCGACAAATGCCAGCGGATAACCGGTTGCTTTCGAGGCCAAAGCAGAAGAGCGACTCAACCGGGCATTGACTTCAATGACGCGATAATCTTCCGATTCGGTATCAAAGGCATATTGTACATTGCATTCCCCGACAATACCGATATGACGGATAATCCGGATGGCTAATTCACGAAGTTTATGGTATTCCCGGTTTGTCAGAGTTGCCATCGGAATGGGAGCCAAACTCGTCCGCAAATAGATTTCAATCATGCGGCCCCATACCACGACGAAGATAGCAATATTCATAGCCAGCATGACAATTTTGACAATAAAGGACTGGAGCCATAAGCCCAACAGAGAGCCGATACCCATAAGCTCAAGCCCGGTTTCCAGCGCGGTGAGCATATCTGCGGTGACATCCGTACTCCCGACAATCAGTCCCGCCGCGTTATTGACCACGCTCTGCGCCACATCAAACACACCCATGACAATGTTCC
>JAVBMM010000019.1:0-23728 GCA_031552425.1 Bacteroidales bacterium
TGAAAAACATCTAAAAAAAATTTGTTCCCAAGCAGGGAAAGTACTGAACGTACTTATCTATGGAGGAGATTGCATTATATCTCCAAATGGTGACATCCACATCATCGATTTCAATGACTGGCCTAGTTTCGCTCCTTGCAGAAAAGAAGCTGCCCCGCATATTGCAAATTCTATATACGATAATATCATACAACATCAATCTCGAAAAGAATCTACCATACAATACGCTTCTTAAAAAATGAAAGAAAACAAGCCCACTTTTGAATCTACCCTTAAATCTCCTGATACAGAGGAGTTTATAGATATACATTTTTATCGTCCGATAGGATATCGTTGGGCTTTGTTTTTCAATAAAATAGGAGTCTCTCCTAATCAGATTACCATAGCTTCCATATTTATAGGAATAGCTTCCGGTATTTGTTTTTATTTCGACGATTTACGAATTACTGTATTAGGTATTTTTCTACTGATTTGGGCTAATTCCTATGATAGCGCCGACGGACAATTAGCGAGAATGACAGGAAAATCATCAAAAATGGGACGTATTTTGGATGGCGCCTGCGGAGACATTTGGTTCACTTCAATTTATCTAGCCATCATTTTTCGGCTTCAACCGGATTGGGGATGGATAATTTGGGCATTAGGACTCCTTGCCGGTTATTTTCACGCACGACAAGCTGCCATGGCTGACTATTACAGAAATGTACATTTACTTTTTTTAAAAGGAAAATCCGGCAGCGAATTAGATAACTCTTATTCTTTGAAAAAAAAATATAAACAATTGAGTTGGAAAAAAGAACCTTTTGTTAAATTATTTGAAACATTTTATTTGAGCTATACAAGAGGACAAGAATCATGGACTCCCCAGTTACAAGAAATGATGCAAATATTATCCGAAAAATACGGAGAACTAACTCCTGTGTCATTCCGGGCAGCATTCAGAAAAAAGAGTCTTCCTCTAATGAAATACGCCAACATACTTTCATTCAACACAAGGGCAATAGCATTATTTATAAGCCTGCTAATCAAAATGCCTTGGTTATATTTCTTTTTTGAGTTAACCATATTGAACGCCATACTTGTGTTCATGATTCGAAAACACGAACACATTTGCGAAACATTTACAGAAGAAATAGAAACAGGAGCTTATGAAAATGAATAAAAATGTCCAAGGGCTGATTTTTGATTATGGAGGTACTATAGACAGCAATGGAAAGCATTGGGCTGAAGTACTATGGGAAGCTTATGAGAACAATACTGTTCCTGTGAACAAAATACAATTCCGGGAAGCATATGTTTATGCAGAACGTTACTTAGCAACACATCCAATAATTGAACCTGAAGATAATTTTCTTGATTTATTACAAAAAAAGACTTCTATACAGATAAAGTATTTAGTAGAAAATGGTGTTTTGTCTGATAACGGTAAAACTTCTGCTTTTTCCTTTGCTATTTCAAATCAATGTTATAACTTTGTTCGTTCGATCTTAAAAGATGTCAAATCTGTTATTACCGATCTTGCGGAATTTTATCCCATGGTACTGGTTTCTAATTTTTATGGAAACATCTGTACTATTTTGGATGATTTTGGAATGGCTCATTTCTTTAATGAAGTAATTGAGTCAGCTGTGGTAGGTGTCAGAAAACCTGATCCAGCCATATTTTCATTGGGTATTAAAGCCTTAGGAATTAATCCTCAGCAAGTGACAGTGATCGGAGATTCTTATTCAAAAGATATTGTTCCTGCACATTTCATCGGATGTCAAACTATTTGGCTCAAAGGGATAGGTTGGGATGATGAAGAAACTGTTGATACTTCTTTTGCGAATAATATTATTACAGATTTTGCTGATTTAAGAAATATATTACTCTCCTGAACACAAGGTCAGGGAGGGTGTTTTTGTGATGTTAAAAAACATATTAAATAATTATCACTCTAATCCACATAGGGTTGAGTATCAAAAAAACAAGTGTTATGGAAAAAAAACAGGTAAAAGAAGCTAAAGGAAAACTTGGTGTTCTTGTTGTTGGCGTGGGAGGAGCTGTCGCTTCCACTTTCGTAGCCGGAACTTTAATTGTCCGCAAAGGACAAGGTGTTCCCGTTGGATCTATTACTCAATTAGCAACCATCCGATTGGGCAAGAGAGAAGACAATCGATTCCCAAAAATCAAAGACGTAGTGCCTTTGGCAAACCTCAAAGATATAGTATTCGGAGGTTGGGATATCTTCCAAGAAGATCTTTATGCTGCAGCTCGTCATGCAGAAGTTTTAACTGTAGAAGATTTAGATAAAGTAAAAGATGAATTGTCTGCCATCAAACCGATGAAAGCTGTTTTCGACCAAGATTATGTAAAACGTTTACATGGAACTTGGATAAAATCAGCACCTACCAAATGGGATTTGATGGAACAAGTACGCGAAGACATCCGTAAATTCAAAGCTGACAATAAATGTGACCGCATAGTATGTATTTGGTGTGGAAGTACCGAAGTATTCACTAAATTAGGAGAAATTCACCAAACATTGCCCGCTTTGGAAAAAGCAATGAAAGAAAATCATGCGGAAATAGCTCCATCCATGATCTATGCCTACGCTTGTGTTGCTGAAGGAGTTGCTTACATCAACGGAGCACCCAATCTAACTGTTGACATGCCCGCTATGTGGGATTTCTCAGCTAAACAACAAGTACCTATTTTAGGTAAAGACTTTAAAACTGGTCAGACTATGTTGAAAACTGTACTTTCTCCTATGATCAAAACCCGTATGTTAGGATTAAGTGGCTGGTTCTCTACTAATATATTAGGTAACCGAGACGGAGAAGTGCTGGATGATCCGGGATCTTTCAAAACAAAAGAAGAATCCAAATTATCTGTTATTGATAATATTTTGCAACCCGATTTATATCCGGAGTTATACGGAGACGTTTACCACAAAGTACGTATCAATTATTATCCACCACGTAAAGATAACAAAGAAGGTTGGGACAACATCGACATTTTCGGATGGTTAGGTTATCCTATGCAATTGAAAGTGGATTTCCTTTGCCGCGACTCCATTTTAGCAGCACCTTTATGTTTAGATTTAGTGTTATTTACAGATTTAGCACAACGTGCCGGAATGAGTGGAATCCAAACTTGGTTGTCTTTCTACTTCAAGAGCCCAATGCACGATCTCGATCATATTGCCGAGCATGATTTATTCATCCAATATGTGAAATTAAAGAATACTCTTCGATCCATTATCGGTGAAGAAACTATTGATTTCATGGATTGATAGAAAATATATCTAAAACTGAAAAGAGTTAAGAGTTGTTTCATCGACTGCTTTTAACTCTTTTTTTAATCTATTCCACTCACACATATTGCAAAAGCCCGTTTAATTTTTTTTACATTTTATGAAAGATAAACTGATAAGCATAGAAGACATTAAAAAGGCACATCCGATTTTTCAAAAATCATATGGAGAAAAATTAGCCAAATTTGTGATTCATTTTGCAGGATTATATAAAGCAAATGATGCTTATGATTCCACAAAATACATGACTGGGCCTGATGTGGAAAATAAGATGATTGAAGGTTTTGGAATCATCAAGAAAGTTCATAACATTGATGTAATAGACCAATTCAAAGATCAAGCCTTCATTACCGTTTCCAATCATCCTTACGGACATATAGACGGCATCATGTTAATCGGCACAATCGCTGAAAAACGCCAAGATTTCAAAGTGATGGTCAATTGGATATTAGGTCAGATTGACACCATGCAAGATCATTTTATCGGAGTAAATCCCTATGCTACAGGAACAGTATCTGATCGTTCCAGTCTTGGAGGAGTAAAGGAATGCATACAGCATATAAAAGAAGGACATCCTCTTGGATTTTTTCCTGCTGGAGCTATTTCTAAAAATAAAATCACTAAAATAGAAGATCGTGACTGGCAACTATCCGTATTAAAACTAATACAAAAAGCCCAAGCTCCCATTGTACCCATTTATTTTTCCGGACGCAATTCCTTATTTTTTAATTTTTTGGATTTAATAGATTGGAGGCTTCGAACAGTCAGGTTGTGTCATGAATTAACCAATAAAAAAGGCAAAACAATTGATTTGATTTTCGGACAACCCATCATGCCCGAAGAACAAAAGCAATATAAAGATACAATTGAATTCGGAAAATTTCTGAAAAAGAAAACTTACGAATTAAAAAAATAGAATAGAAAATGCCGACATACCAAGAATCGGCACATCGGCATTTCGTATAATTTTTTATCAATAACGATTATAATAACGAAGTAATGCCGGATAATTCAAATTCAGCTGCTTCATCAAATCCGATAAATCAGTATATGGATTATAATTATTATCAACCATTCCTTTATTTGCATCAACATTAGAAGGATCTTTAACGGCTTCCGGATCATTATCCTGGTATTTAAACCAATGCCAACCTACACAATTAGGAGCTTTAAGCATAGATAAACAAAAATGTTGGTATGCATATCCACGATCTTTTTGAGTTTTGACAATCCATCCTGAACCGGAAATATTCGGCATGCCTGTATCCTCTCCTTTTGTATAAAATTCTGTAATTTGAAAAGGTATATCAGCATATTTAGCCCAATCTTCATAATGCTTTTTCGTTAAATCCCAGCTGCCATAATAATTAACAGAAAGAATATCGGCATGCCGCCCACAAGCTTCTATCACTCCCTTTATATGCTTAGTTCCCGAATTAAGTCTTGTCCCCAAGAACATATGATTCTTATCATATGTTCTTAATGCTTTAGAAACAATGCTATAATATTTTTCAGCCACTATTCCGGCAAATTCCAAGCGATGTTCATCCGTGATATCTTCGCGCTCTATACCTTTCTCTTTTAGATATTTATCAACAGCTTGACGACCAGGATCACTTTTCGGGAAATTCAAATAACCATCCATATTTACTTTCAGGATAGGCAATTCATTATCAGTAAAATAACCTAATAAATTCGGATCATCTGCATACTGAACCAATTCTTTTGCCCTCTCCATGCAGTATTTTTCAAATTCAGGATCAAAGACAAAAATACATTTATTTGGATTTTTCTTTGTTACATTATGATATGCCACCCCTTTTTCTTTAGCATATTGACGCATCCAATATAGACATCTGGAATAAGCAAAAGGATATTTTGCTGACTTATTATATGCTCTAATAGCGTCATCATCACTCCAACAACCAGTCCCATTAAAACCTATTTCACGAAAAAAAGCCATGGTTTGTTTCATCCAATCGCTATCATCTTTGAATTTACGTTTAAAAGCTTTCTCATTTGTGGGAGAAAGTCCTTTTTCCACATTATTAATCATCAAACTGAATCCCGCGTGTCCATCAGGATCTACAATCCACCAACGACCATTTATTTTTTCCGTATGAAAAAAGCCTGTTTTCTTTCCTTTAAGATTTTTCAGAAAACCGTAACGTGTAAAATCTTCCGGCTGAGGCTTAAATCCAGGTAATAAATTAACCGTTTGTGTTTCATAAGTTCTCCATGCAGAATAAGTATTCTTACTACCTACTTTTTTTCGAGTCGATTTTGCTTCCACCTGAATTGTTTCTTGGGCAGAAAGCACCCAAGAGAAAGAAAGGAATAAACAAAGCAATAAAATAGAATGAATATTTTTCATGATTATAGTTCTTTAATTTTCAAATTACGATAATATACCTTATCTCCATGATCCTGAATTAAAATATGGCCTTTATTAACTTCTCCATAACCCTTTTTGTCTTTAAATTTTGATTTTTGAACCAAAGCTTTGAATTCCGGGCTACCCAACACATAAGTCAACATCAATTCACCATTCAACCAATGTTCTATATGGCGATTTTTACTCACAATTTTACCAGTATTCCATTCCCCTACCGGGTTTACTTTCTTTGTATCCGGAGCCTCTATCAATTCATACAACCCACCGATTTTACATCCCACGGGAATCTTATCTGTTTTAAAAATAGGATGTACTCCATCATCTATAATTTGAAATTCCGGACCAAATCCATATTTTCCCTTCGGATTTCCTAAAGATTCATCCACAAAATATTTAATTCCACTATTTGCTCCTGGGGTTATTTTAAAATCGAATACAAATTCAAAATCCTGATATTCTTTAATGGTAATCAAATCTCCTCCATTAGCAGACTCTCCTCCCTTTCCTTTTTCTACAATCAAACAACCATTATCCACATACCATCCATATTTAGGAAGACTATCAGTATAAATTCTTCTCCATCCATTCATGGTTTTTCCATCAAAAAGAAGATTCCAACCGTCTTTTTTTTCTTGTTTGGTAAGCTGATTATTTTTCTGTTGAGCAGTAGCAAAAGTTGTCACAAAAATGCAACATACTAATGCCAACAATGACAATTTATTTCTCATAATTTTATTTTTTTAGAATTTAAAATATTTTTCTCTGATAGGAATATTTAGCATAGCCGAAGCCGCATTATCTCCGATAAAATCTTCTTTTACAGGATCCCAATTTAATTTACTACCTATTTTTACAGCAATCAATCCCAGTTGACACATAGAAATTGTTCTGTGAGCCGTTTCCAATGGTTCCAAAGATTTCCTATTTTCCTTAATAGCCAACAAGAAATCATCTTTATCATTCAAATCTACTTTGAATGATTGTTCATTTTTACTTAGAGGAGTATTAATAATTTCCGGAGAAGACGCTGTTAATTTGTCAGGATATTCGATTTCTACCCAACCATTCGTGCCTTCAAAACGAACATAAGGACGTTCAATTTTGAAGAATACTTCTACATCATTTGCAAATTTATACCGAACATCAAATCGATTCATTGTATTCCAAAGTCCTTTATCAAAATCTCCATTTCCTTCGATTTCTACGGGACCGGTATATTCGCTATTATTTCCCCATTGGGATATTCCCATCAGGTGAGCTCCCCAATTGGAAATCATTCCGTTACAATAATCACTGACACGCATCCATCCTGGGCGTCCGTATTTTTTAATGTTATGTACCCGTTTTTCGGTATAAGGAGCTTCCCAAGCCGGACCTAACCAAAAATCATAATCCAATTCTTGAGGAACAGTCATTGTTTGTTGAGGAGGTAACGGATCTCCATTCAATTCAGGAGGAACAGCCAAATAAATTCTTTGAATCTTCCCTATACGACCATTTCGAACCAATTCCACAGCTCTCCACATCTGAGGAAGGGTGCGAAATTCACTGTCATTTCTTGTGATAACTTTATATTTATTGATTGCTTCCACCAATTTACGTCCATGTTCTATACAAGTAGATATGGGCTTCTCCAAAGAAATATGTTTTCCCGCCCGAGCCGCATCAATTGCCATAGGAACATGCCAATGATCAGGTAATGAAAGCATCACAGCATCAATACTTTTATCCTGCAACAAAAGCCTGTAATCTGAATAAGTAGCACATCCTTTAAATGTTTTTCCTGCTTTTTGAGAATAGTAATCCTCTATTTTTTTCTTGGCATTTGCCAATCTCCAAGAATCCACATCACACACAGCGACTATTTGTCCATGAGGAGAATCCAGTAATTGCGGAATATTTGGTTTAACCATTTGTCTCCCGCAACCAATACAAGCCACGGTAATCCGGTTACTCGGAGCATTTTTACCTAAGACAGAAGCCGGAACAATGTTCGGAAGGACAAAACTTCCGGCAACAAGTGTTGCACTTTTTTTCAAAAAATTTCTGCGTGAAGTCATGTTTTTTTGATTTAAGTTGTATGAAAATAATTTTTATAATGAATTTCTCACGATTGCCTTTGTAGGAATGACTTTTTGTATGAATCTTCTCGTTTCTATATACCTGCGAATATCCCTTCCCATCAATTTAAAATCTGTACTCAGCACGGTCATTCCGTTCCTGATAATTTCTTTCATCGGTGTTTCGTTATATGACAAAATTCCTATGTCTTTTCCGATTTTCAAACCCTTCTCTTCCGCACTTTTCACAATGTGTATCAGATCATTATCTGCAACTACAAAAAAGGCATTCCCTGGCTGAATAGCCTTTTCATTGATTTGAGATTCTACAGAACAGCATATTTCATATTTATCACAAAAAGAAAGAAACGTATTTTTTATTTCATCAGGATAAGCTCCCTGAAAAGGGAAAATCAATCTGATTTTTTTATATTTTTTTATTTGAGGAAGAATCTGTTCCATCGCCTTTTGTAATTCATCATCAAACTGCTGACTAATGAAAGAAGTTCCCGGGATTACCGGAGGCCGTGTGATTTGCAACAGTTTATGTTTAGGTATCTCACTCAAGGTTCTGGACACTACAGGATGATTAAATCCCGTTATGATATACAAACCATACAAACCCAAATATTCTTTAATAACTGAACGAAATACTACCGGATTACAATGATGAAAATATAAATCTATACTGATATTTTTCGGATTCAATCCTGAAATGATTTCATTATAAAGCACCTCTTGATATGCATCAAAAGAGGTAAGAAACAACATTACCTTGAGTTTTGTGTCTATATTTTCACTCCGAACAAAACATCCAACACGATTTTGAGTTTCTATGATTCCCCTTGCTTTTAGATCCTCAAGAGCTTTTACGATAGTCATTCTCGCATAGCCAGTCTTCCGCATAAAGCTATTCACAGACGGCAAGATATCCCCGGTATGAAGCTTATCTTCGGCAATCATCCGAATAATACCATCTATGATTTTCTCATATTTGGGTTTATGACTTTTTGTTTCCGCGCTAATATAATCGAAAACACTCACCATGCAAACTATTCTATTCTATTTCATTTATTGCAAAGATATAGTACTAATTTGTTCTTCACAAATAACATGGAATAGAAATAAATAAGATAGAACAGGAAAAAAAGTTAAAAATTAAGAATTAAGAGTTAAAAAAATTCTAAGGAGGCTTTGGTGTTTAATTTTTCATTGCCTTCTTCGATTCTTCGAATCGAAGATCGACTATAGTCAATTATTAATTTTAATTCACCGTTCACGACGAGCAGAGCGAGCTTCACGGTTGCGAAGCAACCTAACAGCTTGCAACGCAAGCCTCATCAGGAGCACAGACTCTAACTAATCCCTACTATTTAGCGCTTTAAGTCTTCCAATAGGATATATTGCCGCAAAAAAACCGATAATTAAAACAGTAAAAAACACAAATAAAATATCTCCGAACTCCACTTTTACAGGATATGCATCTACTACAAATACTCCTACCTGATCACCTAATTTTAACAAACCAAACATTTGTTGTGCCAAACATAATATTAAACCAATTACAATTCCAATAATTCCACCAAAAGAAGAAATCATCCAACCTTCAATAAAAAAGATGCTGGAAATCAACCGATTGTCTGCCCCTAAATTTCTTAGGACGACAATATCATCTTTCTTTTCAATAATCAGCATAGATAAAGAACCTATCACATTAAAAACGGCAATTGTCATAATAAAACAAAGAATCAAAAAAGTCATCCACTTTTCAATATTCATCATTTTAAATGCACCTTCCTGCTGTTCATATTGATTCTTAACGGAAAACTCATCTCCCAATATTCCCTGAATAGTTTTTTGAATTTTCTTTATATCCGTATTCTCTTTCAACTTTATCTCAGCAGAAGATATTTCAGTTGTATAATCAAATAATTCCCTGGTCATTTCGATAGGGACTACCAAATATTGGTTATCATATACCGGCTGATTCATCATAAATACACCGGAAATATATGCATACGACTGATTAAAAGATGAGGAAGGATTCACTAAGTTTACTTTTGCCTCCCTTTTCGGGGAATAAATTTCCAACGGATAAACAAATCCCGCATTGACGCCTAAACTATGAGCCAACCCGATTCCTAAAGTTGCATAATAATTGGTTCCATCGGATAAAACAAACTTTCCGTCAATTAAAATACTATCCATTTTCGTCAAACGTTCAAAATCGGAAGAAACTCCTTTCAACACAGCAGGTACTTGTCTATCTGCATATTTTATCAAAACATTATCTTCCAGACATCCTGAAAAGACTTCAACTTCCGGTAAATGCTTGATTCGAATAATCCTTTCATCTTCACTATCAAAAACTTTTCCTTTAACCGAGGTGATTTTTAATTGCGGATCAAATGTGCAAAACATATCAGCCACCAGATCCTGAAATCCATTAAAGACAGACAATGCACAAACCATTGCGAGTGTTGCAACAGCAATTCCACAAACAGATACCATAGAAATTAAATTAATCGCATTATGCGATTTTTTAGAAAACAGGTATCGTTTTGCTATTTTAAATGAAAGAGTCACGTCCGTTTCATTATTAAGATCATATAATGCCCATCGTCATTTATTTAAAAGGCTATCAATATTTTCCAGATAATCCAATGAATCATCCAAATAAAAAGACAATTCCGGTATTTTCCTCACCTGCATACGGATACGTTGTCCTAAATCATAACGAATCGCTTTTGTATTTCCACGGATATTTTTCAATATCTCATCATTTTTTTCTGAAGGAAAAATGCTCAAATGAGCCCGTGCAACACCTAAATCCGGAGTAACTTTAACCGAAGTTACGGAAACCAATACACCGGGCATTGCTTTCGTTTGCAACAAAAAGATCTCTCCTAATTCTTTTTGTATCAAGCGACCGATTTTTTGCAATCTGGTATTTTCCATATCTTTATTTTTTATGTATAATTGTCAATCCATCTCTCAAGGGAATGATAACTTTTTCAATTCTGTTGTCTTGAGCTATTTTGTCATTAAATCTTTTGATTCCATCTGTTTGTTGATCGGCCGGTGAATTTTCTTCTAGCACCTTTCCACTCCACAATGTATTATCTGCGATAATATATCCACCATGCTTTACTTTCTCGAAAACCAAATCAAAATAATCGAAATATAGGCGTTTATCAGCGTCTATAAAAACCAAATCAAAAGTTTCATTCAAGTTTGGAATGATATCCATTGCATCTCCTATATGCAAATGGATCTTATCTTTCAAATCCGATTGATTGAAATATTTACAGATAAAATCTTCCAATTCATCGTTGATCTCTATAGTATGAATCTTTGCTCCTGCAGATAATCCTTCTGCCATACAAAGAGTAGCATAACCTGTATATGTCCCTATTTCCAAAACACACTGCGGACAAATCATTTTCACAAACATTTTTAACATTCGCCCTTGTAAATGTCCTGATAACATTCTCGGACGAAGAAGATTAACATGTGCATCACGATTGAGACGGCTTAACAATTCACCTTCTTCATCTATATGTGCTAAAATATCATCTTCTATGTTGTTATTCATTTCTTGGGTTTAAATTCCAAGGGACAAAATTGTTTTGTACTATCAATGATTTTTCCTGCATTATTTATTTCGAGGAAAGAAGTTCCGCCTCCTTCTCCAAAACTTCCGCTTAGATAAGCCACCATATCGTTGCGATTAATCATTCCTTTCCTGATTAATTTCTCCAAAGCAAGTAAAAAATATTCTTTAGTATTGCTTCCTTCCGGTTGATATTCTGCCAAAACTCCATAAGAAAGTGATAATTCCCGGGTTGTTTGTTCCTTATAACAAATCGCCATTACTGGAGACTTCCCTCTAAAAGCAGCTAAATAACGAGCAGTTCTTCCCGTGTAACTATCTGTAATTATAGCTTTTACATGCAACTTAGAACATGCCTTAACAGCTTGCTTCGCCAGAAAAGAAGTAACATCCAAATCATCGGTAGGCATCGGCACACGGATATCATTTTCAGACAATTTGGTTTTTTCCGCTTCCATAGCAACATTCGACATCACTCTAACCGATTCCACCGGATATTTTCCATAAGCAGTTTCTCCACTAAGCATCAGAGCATCTGTTCGATAATAAATTGCGTTAGCTACATCGGTTACTTCTGCACGAGTGGGACGAGGATTGTTAATCATAGAATGCAACATTTGCGTTGCAACGATCACAGGTTTTTTAGCCGCTACACATTTACGGATCAACACTCGTTGCAAGCCCGGAATTTTTTCTTGTGCCACTTCAATTCCCAAATCTCCGCGGGCAATCATGATTCCGTATGCTACATCTAATATTTCATCAATATTATCAACTCCTTCCTGATTTTCTATTTTAGCAATGATTTTAATAGAACTTTTATGTTCATCCAGTATTTGTTGTATATCTAAAACATCCTGTTTGGAACGGACAAAAGAATGAGCAATAAAATCAATCTTTTTTTCAATGGCGAACAAAATATTTTTCTTATCCTTTTCGGTAAGAGATGGAAGACTAATGCGTACTCCGGGAACATTGATACTTTTTCTACTCCCCAAAGAAGCATCATTTAATGCTTCGCACAACAAGTAATCATCTTTCTTATCAATCACTTTAAATTCCAAATCACCATCGTCAATCAATATCAATCCACCAATCTTCATTTCATTGACGAAGTTTTTATAGCTCACATAAATGCAATCTGAATTTGTTTCTTGTTCAGGGGATCCTTTGATTTTTATTTTATCTCCTGTCTTAAAATCTATCGGAGAATGAGAGGTTGTGGTTCTGACCTCAGGTCCCTTGGTATCCATTAATATACCTATACGGGTAGACACTATGCGAACATTATCTATGATAGAGTTAAATCCCTCCTCATCCAGATGCGCAGAATTCATCCTCACCACATTCATACCTTCATTAAAAAGCGAACGAATAAAATCAACTCCACAGCGCCTATCCGAAATGGTAGCGACAATTTTTGTATGCTTCAACATATTCTTCTGTTATAAAATTACTTCAAAAACGATTCTACGGCAAGCCTGTAAGAATCCAAACCGAAACCGGCAATGGTTCCTACACATGCAGGGGCTATCATGGATTGATGACGAAAGGTTTCACGAGCATGAATATTGGAAATATGCACTTCAACAGCAGGAGTTTGAACAGATTTAAGTGCATCATGAACCGCTATGGAAGTATGTGTATAGGCTCCTGCATTCAATATAATTCCATCAAAAGAAAAACCGACTTCATGAATCTTATCAATAATCTCACCTTCTATATTCGATTGAAAATATGAAAAGGAAATTTGAGGAAAGCGTTCTTGTAATTGTTGAAAGAAATTTTCAAACGAGGCATCTCCATAAATTCCCGGTTCTCTTTTTCCCAAAAGATTCAGGTTAGGTCCATTGATGATTTGAATCTTCATGTAAATTCGGATTTTTTATCTTAAATTTGCGGCAAAGGTAGTAAAAAAAACGAAGATGAAAGACATCGTAAAAGAATATCGTAATTATTTGATGTTGGAAAAATCTCTTTCAAAAAACTCAGTGGAAGCTTACCTTGCAGATTTAAACAAACTCTCTGGATTTTTGGTTTCTGAAAAGAAATCATACCAAGAAATCAAATTGAATGATTTGGAACAATTTGTTGCACAATTGCACGATTTAGGTATTTGTCCCCGATCTCAAGCACGTATTATTTCCGGAATTAAATCTTTTTTTAATTTCCTGTTACTGAATAATTATATACAAGTAGACCCTACAGATTTATTGGAAACTCCAAAAATCGGATTAAAATTACCAGAAGTATTAACTGTAGATGAAATCAATAACATCATTGATTTAATTGATTTAAGCGCACCGGAAGGTCATCGTAACAGAGCAATGCTGGAAGTCCTTTACAGTTGCGGGCTAAGGGTTTCTGAGTTAATCACATTACGTTATGCCGACCTTTACTTAGAAGAAGGTTTTATAAAAGTACTCGGAAAAGGAAATAAGCAACGCCTGGTTCCAATTTCCCAACAAGCAATTAAAGAGATTCATCATTATATGCTGGACAGGAACCAAATCCAAGCAAAAAAAGGTTTTGAAGATATTCTTTTCTTAAGCAAAAGAAAAACATCCTTATCCAGAATCATGATTTTCCATCTCATCAAACAATTAGTTGAAATGGCAGGAATCAAAAAAAATGTCAGTCCCCACACATTTCGACATTCATTTGCCACACATTTATTGGAGGGTGGAGCCAATTTACGCGCCATACAACAAATGCTCGGGCATGAAAGTATAGCTACCACAGAAATTTACACACACATAGACAGGGATTTTCTTAGGAGTGAAATTCTGGAATATCATCCGAGAAATATTCAAAAAAGAGAAGAAGAAAGAAATTTACGAGGAACTCAGCCAAAATAAAACTCAAAAAAATTATCTTTGTGTGTTCTTGAATTACTAACTATTTTATCATATTATCATGAGAAAAAAATCAAAAAAATTGTTCTTATTACCACTTTTAATGGTAATATTTTTATTTCAAACTTCCCGGGCAGAAGTTAAGTTACCTACTGTTTTCGGAGACAACATGGTTCTACAACAACAAACGGAAGTATCCGTATGGGGCTGGGCAAAAGCCGGATCAACAGTAAAAATCATAAGTTCCTGGAATAAAAAAAGTTATTCAGCCAAAACAGATAATGATGGAAACTGGAAAGTAAAAATCCAAACTCCTGTTGCAAGTTTTACCCCTTATACTTTATCCGTAAGTGAAGGAAACAACATCACATTGAAAAACATCTTGATAGGTGAAGTCTGGCTTTGTTCCGGACAATCGAATATGGAAATGCCCATGAAAGGATTTCGTAGTCAGCCGATAGCAGGAGGTCCGGAAGATACTGCTGACTCACGCAATTCGAACATCCGCATGTTCACAGTAAAAAGGACTTCCAAATTATATCCACAAACCAATTGTGAAGGAGAATGGTTGGAAGCATCCAGGGAAAACACACCTAATTTCAGTGCAACTGCCTATTATTTCGGAAGATTACTTTACAAAAATATCAACGTACCTATCGGATTATTGCATTCCAGTTGGGGAGGTTCACGCATAGAAGCATGGATGAATCGTGAGTCATTGAGTAATATTCCGGAGAAAAAAATTCCTCAAAAAGAAGAAGATATAAAAATTGCCAACGGAACTCCAACTGTTCTTTTTAACGGGATGATTAAACCGATATTAGGTTACGGAATACGCGGAGCCATTTGGTACCAGGGAGAATCTAACCGTTTGGAACCGGATTTATATGTAAAAATGTTTGATAATATGGTTCGTGCTTGGCGTCAGCTTTGGGAAGTGGGAGAATTTCCTTTCTATTATTGCCAAATAGCTCCATATGCATACGAATACGCATCAAGAAGTGATGCAGGAACACATTCCGGATATATCCGTGAAGCACAAGCCAAAGGAATGCAGACTACTCCGAATACCGGAATGGCCGTTTTGATGGATGCCGATAGTCCTAATTGCATTCACCCTCCAAAGAAAAAAGATGCAGGAGAACGTATGGCTTTATGGGCTTTAGCTAAAACATACGGAATGAAAAATATTTCCTATAAAAGTCCTGTAATGAATAACATGGAAATAAACGGAAGATTAATAACTCTTACTTTCGACATTCCGGAAGCTCCAGGATTGACTTCTTATGGAAAAGATATTAAAAATTTCGTTATTGCAGGAAAAAATAAGAGATTCTATCCTGCTGTAGCAGCTGTTTCTGGCAATAAAGTATTTTTGTTTTCTGCAGCCGTAGCAGATCCGACAGCCGTTCGTTATTGTTTTGATGATACTTCCGATACGGAGATTTTCTCTGTAGACGCCGGTTTACCGGTTTCTTCTTTCAGGACAGATAATTTTTAATAGAACATTACTTAGTTAATTCTAAATTTTCGACCTGTCGGAGTGAAATTTTCGACAGGTTGGAAATAAATTTTCATCAGGGAAGAAATTTCATTGTGACCTGTTGCAGCAAAACTTCCGTCAGGGAAGAAATTTTGCTCCGACCGGTTAGAAATTCAATGGGAACCTAACAAAAATTAAAAAGCTTACATACAAGATGTTTGGTGTTCCGGTTTCAGTAAATCATTCACTGTTTTTACCGGATTAAAGGTTTCGATAGGTACTTCCACGAAAATAGTATTCCAATCAGACATGGCGCCATTCCACAGACCAGGCAACTCCAAAGCCTTCAGTTCTTTTCCGTTTTTAGATTTCAAAGAAATAAATCCTGTGTTTTTATCTACATAATCAGGAAGATTGAATTTTCTTCCTTGGTAATCTTTTACAGCACAAACCAAATCCACAGGATTAAAATGTGTCCCTTCTTCAAACATTTGTCTCTTAGCTACATCGCTTAAATCAATCTGAGAGCTTTCCAATATTTGTAATGAGATTGTTTGATCTGGATTAACTGCAAAAAATGGGCCTCCTCCGGGCTCTCCCTCATTTTTTACCATACCACATACCCGTATCGGACGGTTCAATTTAGACTTGAGGTAAAGTACTAATTCTACATCTTCCAGCATTTTTGTTTCAGGATTCTTTATATTTAAATCATGCTGTAAAAAATGAATGATCTCCATTAATTGATCATGTGAATATTTTCCCGAATCTATCAAATACAAATAATCAAAGATTTTTTGTTGCGTATCTACTAAAACACCTGCAATCAATTTCTTATAAAGCACCGTAGAATCTTTGAATGTATCCGGAACCACATTATCTATATTTTTGATAAAAATGACATCCGCGTCAATATCATTGAGGTTTTCTATCAAAGCGCCATGTCCTCCGGGACGAAACATAAGTTGCCCGTCTTCCCTGAAAGGATTATTATTTTCATCTGCAGCAATAGTATCCGTGGAAGATTTTTGTTCACTGAAAGTTATTTCATAAAAAACATTATACTCTCGTTCATAATAAGGATTTTTTTCTTCCGACAAATCTTCAAAAAGATGACGATGTTCCGGAGAAACAGTAAAATGGATATTTACTTCATCCCTTGCATTACAAGCATATAAGGCTCCTTCCACCAAATGTTCTTCCATAGCGGTACGTACTCCTGTGGAGTATGTGTGAAATTTGAGCAATCCTTTCGGCAATTTTCCATAATTCAGGCCATCATATTCAAGCAGGTTACGAACTATAGTTTTATACTCTTCAACAGATATTAATTCCGTAATATTTTTCCCGGTATTTTTAAGACAAGATATATCCAAGTCTTCATAAAAAGCAAACTTTTTAATCTCATCAAAAAATTTGGTTTCAAAAGGCGTTTGCGGAACATCATAATTCGACTCAAGAAATTCGAATAAATCCTTGAACATCCTACTCGCCGCCCCAGATGCAGGAACAAATTTTACAATCTGCTTATTTTCAGACAAGTATTTCTTCCATACTTGCATAAAAAATTCCTGCGCATCTATTTCTATTCGTTTAATACCTTTTTCCGTAGAAGCAGACGCTACAATTGTTAAAAAAGGGAATCCGTTTGAAAAACAAGACAATTGCTCTTCAATTTGAAAAGGGGAAATTCCTTTTTCCATCAACAACCTTAAATCTTCTGAAGTAAGCATAATTATCAACTTGACTTTTTGCAAATTTATTTAAAATTGTTGGAAAAAGAAAGCTATTCTTATTAATTTTACAACAAAATTCAACAAATGAATAATTTACCATATTTTACGAAAGAAGAGTATCTTACATTCCTAAGATCTTACCGCCTTTTACTACGAAGTATGGGAAAAACTTTTAATGCGGATGACACAGATAAAATCAAGAAATATATCCGTTCTTCTGTTGAAAAAGGCTTTTACAGGGATAACATGGAGATGAATACTCTCCTAAGAAGTATACAAACAGCTTTAATTGCTTCTGAAGATATTGGCCTGAAAAAGTCTGCCATTTTTGCTATTTTATTACTTCCCGGATTACAAGAAGGTGTAATTTCCATTGAAACTGTTTCTAAAGACTTCGGGCAAGATGTAAGTACTATTTTACGAGGACTCATAAAAGTTCAAGAATTATACGACAAAAATGCATCAATAAAAACTGAAAATTTTCGGAAATTATTACTCTCTTTTGCAGAAGATATACGCGTGATCCTTATCATGATTGCCGACCGGTTATTGTTGATGCGTTCGGCACGAGACTTTGAATCTGACACCTTGCGTTTGAAGATATCCGCAGAAGCGTCTTACTTATATGCTCCGCTGGCTCATCGTTTAGGATTATATTCCATCAAATCTGAATTGGAAGACCTTGCTTTAAAATACACCAACAGGGAAAGCTATGATTTTATCGCAAAAAAAATCAATGAAACTAAAAAGTCGAGAGACAAATATATTGCCGAATTTATAGCTCCTATCGAGAAAAAATTAAAAGAGACCAAACTAAATTTTGACATTAAAGGAAGGACTAAATCCATTCATTCCATCCACAATAAATTACTTAAACAAAAAATCGATTTTGAATTGATTTACGACCTTTTTGCTGTTCGCGTCATTTTGGATTCTCCCCAGGAAAAAGAAAAAGCAGATTGTTGGCAAGTTTATTCGATCATTACAGATATGTACCAACCTAATCCGCAACGGATGAAAGATTGGTTGTCTATTCCAAAAAGTAACGGGTATGAATCGTTGCATATCACGGTAATGGGACCGGAAGGAAAATGGGTAGAAGTACAAATTCGTAGTAAAAGAATGGATGAGGTGGCAGAGAGAGGTTTAGCTGCCCATTGGAAATACAAAGGTGTTAAGGAAGATAACAATTTAGATGAGTGGATAAAGAGTATGCGAGAAGCATTGGAAAACAAAGATTCCGCTCCTGCAGAGCTCATGCATGACTTCAAGCTGGATTTATATGATGACGAAATTTTTGTCTTTACACCTAAAGGAGATTTGTTTAAACTTCCTCAAGGAGCTTCAGTATTGGATTTTGCTTTTGCTATCCATACTAAATTGGGATGTACTTGTGTATCCGGAAAAATCAATGGAAAGAATGTTCCTATCAAACATCGTTTGAAAAGCGGAGATCAAGTGGAATTAAACACTTCTCCCAACCAATCTCCCAAGCAGGACTGGTTGAATTTTGTTGCAACTTCCAAGGCAAGAACTAAAATCAAGCAAAAATTAAAAGAAGAATCCGTTAAACAAGTAGAATTTGCAAAGGAACTTCTGAAAAGACGATTTAAAAACCGGAAAATAGAAGAAGACGAATCATTGATGATGCGTTTAATCAAAAAAATAGGTTATAAAACGGTAACCGACTTCTACGCTGAAATCGCCACAGAACATTTGGATATCAATGATGTAATAGAACAATACCTGGAGCTTGAAAAGAAAGAACAAGAGATTCACGAGCAACCTGAAACAAAAGCGGCGGAATATTTCCAAAATATTAAAACCGAAGATGAACTTTTAACTTCTAAAGATGAATTAATCATTGACCAGGATTTAAAAGGAATCGATTATAAATTAGCCAAATGTTGTAATCCCATTTATGGAGACGAGATTTTTGGCTTTGTATCTACACAAGGCATCAAAATACACCGGACAAATTGTCCGAACGCTCCTGACATGTTAAAACGTTTTGGCTACCGCGTAGTTAAAGCGCGCTGGTCGGGCAAGTCAGGATTGACTTACCCAATCACATTGCACGTTGTCGGACATGATGATATTGGCATTGTAACCAACATTACTTCGATTATATCCAAAGAAAAAGGGATGAGTGTCCGATCCATTTCCATCGATTCGAATGATGGTTTATTTCAAGGAAACATTACTGTAATGTTAAGCGATACTTCCGCTTTGCAATCATTAATCAAAAAAATCAAAATCATTAAAGGAGTTATGCAAGTGGAACGTACATGATCTCAATTGTCATATTGTTTCAACTGTTTTTCGAACATCTTTTCTTTGATTACCTTATTCCAACCATACAAAGTTTTTCTGTATTTATTCAACAGTTCTTCTTTACTTCTATCTTTTGCCAGATTTTGCATTTCCCAGGGATCTTTTTTCAAATCAAATAGTTGTTCCCTGTTTTCATGGTAACGGTAAAGTACATATTTGTAATCTTCTTCGATCACACACCAACCTCTTAGATCATCCATGCGAGTTTCTGCAAATACACGTTCATGTAATTTATCCGCATTGGTTTCCACTAAAGGGCGAACACTTTTGCCATTTAATTTACTATCTGTTTTCACTCCGGCATAATCACAAATAGTTTGAAAAATATCCAGATTGATATTCACCAATGCTTTCTCTTTTTTAACATTCAAAAGTCCTTGTCCTTTAGGAGCCTTTACAATAAATGGTACCCGAAGAACTTCATCCTGAAGAGAACTTTTCTGGTTCCAGTGATGAGCAGCGACTCCATCGCCATGATCGCTCACGAAAATAATTAAACTATTATCGTATTTCCCGTTTTTTTTCAATTCTGTTATTAATTTACCAACTTCTTTATCTACCCTTTCCACTAAGCGATAATATGCATAAAGATATTTTCTCCAATCATCATCGGTATAGCGACGAGTAGGATAAACTTTTGGGGTAGCTTCCTTATGTAAAAGTAAAGCTTCCGGATAATAAGCAGGTTCCGGATAATTATACGGCAAATTAGGACAATCATCTATATGAGGTTCCCTCAAATTTCCGTATGGTAAAGATTCCCTGCGCGCATATTCACATATTTCGTGAGGATTCAGAAAAGAAGCTACCAAAAACATCGGTTTTTCGCTTTTTTCTTTAAGATATGGTATACATTGTTCCACCAAAACAGGATCGTTCATGTTACAAACTTTACGAAAACCTGTTCCTTCTGTAGGTATATTGGTTTCATGAACATGCCATTTTCCGGCGTATAAGCAGTTATATCCGGCATTTAGCAACTGAAATCCCAAGTTTTGCTGCATATCTTCCTTCCGGATTCCTTTTTCATTCCCCTCCACTCCCAATTCACTCGGAGTTTTTCCGGTAAACAAAGAAGCGCGAGAAGGTCCACTCAACGGGAAAGAAACATAAGCACGGTTGAATAATACGCCATCTTTGGCTAATTCGTCCATCGCAGGAGTCTGTACATTGGTATTTCCTACACAACTCATCGCCGAAGCGGTTTGTTGATCGGTCATAATCAAAATAATATCCGGCTGTTTAGCAAATACAAAAGAAGATGCTGTTCCTACAAGCCCAATCGTAGTTAAAATGTGTTTATTCATGGATTTTATGGATTTAGACTACAAATATAAAGTTTTTTTTATAGTTCCCATTCATTTAATTCCGCCATTACCAATTGGTAATCTCTTTCAGTCTCCAATATATAATCTACCGTTTCATAATAAATCTGGAGTTCAAGCATGTAATCTATCAAAGAAATCTCTCCTGTATCTAAAGCCTTTTTCAATAAATCTTCACTGTTGACCTGTTTAATGGTTTCTTTATATTGTTCCAACATTTCACGAAGTTTACGTGCTTTTTCATACAACGATGCATATTTGATTCGTTGACGGGTTTGGAAATCATCCTCTGCTGCTTGAGATGCAATAGTTTGCGCCTTTATTTGTTTAACTGTATTCTTATTTTCCCACAAAGGGATCGACAAGCCTACCATAATCCCCTGAAATTGTTCTTCAGCCACTTTTTCACTCATGTAACCAACAGAAAATTTAGGCAAATTCAGAGAACGTTGCAATTTCTCATTTTTCTTATTGATCTCGGTTTCCTGAACCATATATTTCAACACCGGATTAGAAGGAATCCGTTCTTCATACCAACTATTGAAGTCAGGGGACAATAAAACAGGTTCAAAAAACGTAGAAGAAAATATTATTTCTTTTGCTCCATTCAGGCGAGATAATTCTGATTGTAATTGATTCTGTTCTGTTTCAAGCATTTTCAATTCTTTAGAAGCATGCAATAAATTCAATTTCGCTTTATTGTTGTCCAAAATATTGAGACCTCCCTTTTCAAATTTTACCTGACACGCCACAGCTACTTGTTGTGCGTAATCCAAACGTTTTTGTAATTCAACGGACAACATATTCAAATGGATCAAACGGAGACAAATTTGTTTTGCCTCGAGAAGTGTATTTTTCCTTTCCATTTGATATTTCAAATCCACTTGTGTATTTTTTCCGTCGGAAATTTGTTTCTTATAATGATAAGCCGTCGGAAAATCGAAACCTTGCTTGGCACTAAAATCTGTACGATTCCCTATTTGATTTTGATTTCCCCAGAGATAATGATACTCCATCTCCGGGTTCTCCAAGTAAATTCCTGTTTTATTAAGTGTTTTATCTGCTTCTGCCTGTTTTCTGAGCGAAGAAAGCAATGTATTATTTTGTTCGATACTAAGCAAAACGTCTCCAATATATTGTTGAGATTTTACATTAGAAAAAGAACAAATACCTAGTATAATAATGATCATTTTCCTCATTATTTCTTTGATTTTATTATTTTGAGTTTTCATCATATTCATTATTTCTTTGATTTTATTTTCCCATATACCATAGGAACAATATAAATATTCAGCAAAGTCGAAGTAAATAATCCTCCTAAAATGACAATTGCCATAGGGCTTTGGATTTCATTTCCCGGTTTATCTCCATTAAAAACAAGAGGAATTAGAGCCAAACCTGCCGTCAAAGCCGTCATCAGGATTGCATTCAATCGATCGATAGAACCTTGCACAACCGTTTCCTGTAAACTTAAACCTTTATTTCTTAAGTGTTGGTAATTTGAAACTAACAAAATCCCATTACGAGTAGCTATTCCAAATAAAGTGATAAATCCGATGATAGAAGGAACACTCACAACTCCAGAGGAAAGAAAAACTGCAAATACCCCTCCAATCAGTGCCAAAGGAAGATTGATCAATATGATTCCCGATAATTTGACATTTTTGAATTCCTGATAAAGCAATAAAAATATGATACCAATAGCCAATATAGATGTAAATAATAAAGTACGTGATGCTGTTTGAGCACTTTCGAATTGTCCTCCATATTCTAAACGATAACCTTCCGGTAGTTTAATTTTCGAATTGATCGTTTGTTGGATCTCTTTTACGGCTCCGCTCAAATCCCGTCCGGCAACATTCACGGAAACAACAATTTTTCGTTGTACATTCTCTCTACTTACTGAATTCGGCCCCATTACAGAAACAACATCCGCCACTTCTTCCAAAGGAACTTTTCCTCCATTTCCGGTATCTATTAAAGCAGATTTAATACCTTCTATGGCACGAGTATAATCATCGTTCAATTTCAGAATCAAATCAAAACTCCGTTGCCCTTCAAAAATTTCAGCTTGTTTATTCCCTGCAAAAGCCATTGTTACAAAACGATTAAACTCTTCCATACTGATACCATATCTGGCTAACTTATCCCTATCAGCTCTGATCTGTAACTGTGGGACTTCGGTTTGTTGCTCTACACTAACATCGGCCAATCCCGGAATATCGGCAATTGTCCGACTAATTTGATTACCTAACAGAAATAATTTATTCAAATCATTTCCAAATAATTTAATAGCAATATTTGCACGGGTTCCGGAGAGCATGTGGTCTATCCGGTGCCCAAGCGGTTGTCCCACTGTGGTAACTATTCCCGGAATAGATGATAACTTTTTCCGGACATCTGCCATAAATTCCTCTTGAGAACGTTTATTTAACTGAAAGTTTACATCAATCTCCGCTCCATTGGTCGACTGGGAATGTTCATCTAATTCCCCCCTACCCGTTCTTCTGGTAGTTGTTTTAACCTCCGAAATGCTTAAAAGTTCTTTTTCCATTAAATTACCTAATTTATCACTTTCTTCCAGAGAAACTCCCGGCTTACAGACAGCAGATATGGTTAATGCTCCTTCATT
>JAVBMM010000105.1:0-43251 GCA_031552425.1 Bacteroidales bacterium
AAAAAGGAGATATTAATATTTTAAGGGGAAAGTAAACTTCAAGGTAATTCTTTTTCCAAAAATTCAGCTGTATAACCCTTTTTAAGGGTAACTATCTCTTCCGGTGTACCTGTCGCTAAGATATGTCCACCGGGTTTACCACCTTCCGGCCCCAGATCAATGATATAATCTGCCGATTTAATTACATCCAGGTTATGTTCAATAACGATCAAAGTGTTACCTTTATCTACCAAACGGTTCAAAACTCCCAACAAAACCCGTATATCTTCAAAATGTAATCCCGTCGTAGGTTCATCCAGTACATATAAAGTATGTCCGGTATCACGTTTTGCTAACTCAGCAGATAATTTTACCCGTTGATTCTCACCTCCGGAAAGTGTGGTAGAAGGTTGTCCTAACTTTACATAACCCAATCCGACGTCTTGTAACACCTTGATTTTATGAAGTATAGAAGGGACATTTTCAAAAAACTCCACAGCCATATTGATTGTCATATCCAACACATCTGCAATGGATTTTCCTTTGAATCGAACTTCTAAAGTCTCCCTGTTATATCTTTTTCCATGACATTCCTCGCAAGGCACATATACATCCGGAAGAAAATTCATTTCTATGGTTTTGTATCCGTTTCCTCCACATGTTTCACAACGTCCTCCAGGGACATTAAACGAAAACCTACCAGGTTTATATCCCCGTATTTTTGCTTCCGGAAGTTCTACAAAAAGATTACGAATATCAGAAAATACACCCGTATATGTTGCCGGATTAGAACGTGGGGTCCTACCGATAGGCGATTGATCCACGCTTACAATTTTATCAATATTTTTAATTCCTTCAATGGATTGGTAAGGAAGCGGATCTTGTAAAGAATGATAAAAATGTTTACTTAATATCGGCTGTAATGTTCCGTTGATCAAGCTTGATTTTCCACTACCTGAAACTCCTGTTACACAAATAAATTTTCCAAGCGGAATAACGATCTCTTCCCCTTTCAGGTTATGTCCGGAGGCCCCTTTGAGAATAATTTGTTTCCCATTTCCTTTTCTTCTTTCCCGAGGGATTTCTATCTGACGTTTTCCATTGATATACGAAGAAGTTAAAGTATCCGAATGCAACATTTCCTGCGGAGTTCCGGCAAACACCAATTCTCCTCCATATCTTCCCGCCCGAGGGCCTAAATCCAATACATAATCAGCAGAAAGCATCATGTCTTTATCATGTTCCACCACAATAACAGAATTTCCTGCATCCCTTAATTGCTTTAATGAATTAATCAACCGAACATTATCTCTTTGGTGCAACCCAATGCTTGGTTCATCCAAAATATACAACACATTTACCAATTGAGATCCGATTTGTGTAGCCAAACGTATCCTTTGGCTTTCTCCTCCGGATAATGTAGCAGACATCCGATTCAAAGAAAGATAATTTAAACCAACATCCAATAAAAACTTCAAGCGGGATTTTATTTCCTTTAGAATTTCAACAGCAATTTGCCGTTGCTTTTCATTCAAGGAATCATCTATATTATCCACCCAATCATAAAGAGTTGCAATATCCATTTCCGACACTTCTGCAATATTCTTTTCCCATATCTTATAATGAAGTGCCTCCTTATTTAATCGTTGTCCGTGACATTCAGGACATTCCACATTTTTAATGAACTGTCCCGCCCATTTTTGTGCGGAAGCTGAAGCGTCTGCTTCCTGTTGCATATAAATATATTTGACAACACCTTCAAAACTCAAAAAATAATTGGAATTTCCGAGAGATTCATTTTTGATTTGTAATCGTTCATCAGTACCATTTAATATTTCGTCCAAAGCTTCTTCCGGAACATCTTTCAAAGGAGTTTTGATTGTTACTCCGTATTTTTCACAAATAGCTTCTATTTGCCAAAATATCATGGCATTTTTATATTTTCCTAAAGGAATAATCCCTCCCTGGTAAATATTTTGTTCCGGATTGGGAATGATTTTTTCAATATCTATTTCGTTAACCGTTCCTAAACCTTTACATCTCGGACAAGCTCCCTGAGGAGAATTGAACGAGAAATTATGAGGTGCCGGTTCACTATACGAAAGTCCGGTGGAAGGGCACATCAAACGGCGACTGAAATGCCTGATATCTCCTGTCTCTATATCCAGAATGATTACCAAACCATCCCCTTGTTTCATACCGGTACGTACACTTTCTTTCAATCGTTTTTCTTCTTTGGCCGAAACTTGTAGTTTATCTACAACAACCTCAATACTATGATTTTTATACCGATCCAATTTCAGTCCAGGGATAATCTCCCTCAAGTCTCCATCTATACGTACATTCAGGTAGCCTTTTTTTCTTAATTGCTCAAAAAGTTCTTTATAATGTCCTTTACGATTACGAACCACAGGAGCAAGCAAGTAAATTTTCTTACCATTATATTGCCCCAAAATAAGATCCAGAATTTTTTCCTCGGTATATTTAACCATTTTTTCGCCTGTATTGTAAGAATATGCTTCTCCTGCACGGGCATACAACAAACGAAAAAAGTCATATATTTCTGTAGTGGTCCCTACTGTGGAACGGGGATTTCGATTAACTGTTTTCTGTTCAATAGATATTACAGGACTTAATCCGGTGATAGCATCTACATCCGGACGTTCCATATTTCCCAGAAAATTCCGGGCGTATGCAGAAAAAGTTTCGATATAGCGACGTTGTCCTTCGGCAAATATAGTATCAAACGCCAATGAAGATTTTCCGCTCCCACTTAAACCTGTGATAACAACAAAACGTTTTCCGGGGATCTCCACATCTATATTTTTCAAATTGTGGACGCGAGCTCCTAAAACCTTGATTTGTTCTTTATTTTTTATTTTTTCCTGCATCCTATTCAGCTATCCAATTCTTGTCGTGTACTTCTATCTCCGATGGATTGTAAAACATGTCTTTTTCCAGAGGAATTTGAATGATATATGTTTTTCCAAAAGTTTTTAAACTCCTATCACGTAACCAGACATTAAAATTTTTCAATTGATAATAGTTTATACCATACTTTTCAGCAAATTCAGAAAAATCTTCAACGTCTTCGTGTATTTTCACTTCTTTTGTACGAATAACAGGATATAAATCTTCTCTTTTCAATATAAAACCATACTTACATGGATTAGAAAAGACTTCTTTTATGGCTAATAATCGAAACATATAGCGAGATGTTTCATCTACCAACAATAAATCCATTGCATCATTTACTCTCTGTCTTTTCAATTCCGATTTAATTCTGGGAATTCCGGCATTATATGACGCTACTACATTCATCCAATTTCCAAATTCATTGTATGCATTTTGAAAATAACGGCAAGCTGCTTCCGTAGATTTTTCTACATGATAGCGTTCATCAATTTGCTCTGTTATTGCCAATCCATGTTCCTTTCCTGTTCTTGCCAAAAACTGCCATAATCCGGCAGCTTGTGCAGGGGAATAAGCTCTCACATCCAGCATACTTTCTATTACAGCCAAGTACTTGAAATCATCTGGAATATTATATTTTTTCAAGATAGGTTCTATAACAGGAAAATAACGGTTAGCCCTCTTAATTTGCAACATGGTAGTAGAATGCATGTATGCAAATACATTTATCTCCCTGTCAAAACGTTCACGTACATCATATCTGTCTAACATGATTGTTTTACCACAGAAATCAACAGAAGCTGGAGGGTTTACAGAATAAATGGCTATTGATTCCAACGTTTGTTTACCAGCAGGATTATTACCTTCATCTTTTGAAGAAACACAACAAATATAAACTGTAAGAAACAAGGCAGTACAAGCAAAGGGCAAAAAGTATTTATTTTTTTTCATGTCTTATTTTTTGTTTCGCAAAGGTACATTATTTTTCACTGAAATAAACCGAAACAACAACACTAAGTGTATTTTGATTTTTTATAACTCTTTTAGCACATTATTATCAGAAATATAATTACATTTGGTTCGGATTTCAATCAAAATAAACCCTTTAACTCAATATTCCATGGATACAACAATCCGTATTTATAGTTTCGGATACGAAAAATTAAAAACGTATTTATTTGCTGCCCTTTTTATTTTAGGTAATCTTTTACTTCCGCAATTATGCCACCTCACACCATTTGGAGGGCCGGTTTTATTACCTATTTATTTTTTTACATTAATCGGCGCTTATAAGTATGGCATTTATGTAGGATTGCTTACAGCAATTTTATCTCCTCTCACCAATTATGGATTATTCGGGATGCCAAATGAGGCCATGCTGCCCATCATTTTAGCAAAATCAATACTATTAGCAATTTTTGCATCTTTATTTGCTTTCCGGTTGAAAAAAGTTTCTATCTGGATATTGCTTGCAGTTATTCTTTCTTACCAAGTATTAGGAACTTTATTCGAATGGGCATGGATGAAAGATTTTTCTCTGGCATTACAAGATTTCCGGATAGGATTTCCCGGAATGTTGATCCAAATTTTCGGAGGTTTTTTTGTATTAAAAGCGCTTTCTAAAATTTAATATGAGCAAATCTATAGAAGAAATATTGGAACGTATATGCCAACTTCAGTTCAAAGAAAAATTCGATCTGATTGTAGCTATTGCAAATGGCGGAATCATTCCGGCTTCTATTGTAAACCAACGTCTCAATATCGATGTTCAACTATTAAAAATAAATTGGCGAAATGTAAATCAGCAACCGGTTTACGATTCGCCCCGTTTATTACAACCCATTGATTTTGAATATAAAGGAAAAAACATTTTATTGGTAGAAGACCGGGTAAAAACAGGAGCTACTTTAAATTATGCAAAAAAGCTTCTGCAAGGAGCTAACCTGATTAAAACAATGTCGGTTAACGGACCGGCAGATTATGCTTTATATGATGAAAATTGTTTCAAGATGCCTTGGAACCTTTAGATAAAATAACATGAAACGTCGGAATTTTTTAAAAGCAGGAGTATTGGCAGGAGCAACTGTATCAACACTAAATTTCAATAATTTGGAAGCCGCCTTACTCAAAAATGAAACGATAGTTGAAAGTACTCCCGATTTGGTAGCAGTCATGGGTGGAGAACCGGAAATAATGCTGGATAAAGCTTTAGATGCCTTGGGTGGCATTAAAAATTTTGTAAAGAAAGGACAGAAAATTGTTATCAAGCCAAACATCGGGTGGAATAAAAGTCCTGAACTTGCAGCCAATACTAATCCTGATTTGATCGGCGCCTTGGTAAAAAAATGTTTGAAAGCGGGAGCCGAAAAAGTTTCCGTATTTGATCATACATGTAACACCTGGCAAGATTGTTATAGCAACAGTGGAATTGCCGAAGCAGTCAAATCTGCCGGAGGAACAATGATTCCCGGAAATGAAGAAAAATACTACAAAGAAGTATCCCTTCCTAAAGGTATCAGCCTTAAGACAACCAAAATTCACGAAATTCTATTGGAAGCAGACGCCTGGATCAATGTTCCGGTACTTAAAAACCATGGTGGAGCAAAAATGAGTATCTCTATGAAAAACTATATGGGAATCGTCTGGGATAGACGTTATTTTCATGGAAATGATTTACAACAATGCATTGCAGATGTATGTACTTGGGAGAAAAAACCTGTCCTCAATATCGTAGATGCCTACCGGGTATTACGTCAAAACGGGCCTCAGGGGAAAAGCGAGAATGATGTTTCTCTCCTCAAGACTCTGATTGCCTCAACTGATATTATAGCTACAGATACGGCTGCTGTACAATTCTTCAACCAAGTGGAAAGTATGGATATTAATATTGTGAAACACATTGGTAAAGGAGAAAGCTTCAAACTAGGCACCACACAGCTAAAACACTTAAATATTAAAAGAATAAAAATCTGAAAAATTCGGGTATAAGAAATGAAAAATAAAATCCTCAAAACAGGAAGAGTATTATTTGCCTTCCTGTTTTTTGTTCCTATCATTTATTATTTTTTAGACTTCTCCGGAAATATTCCTAAGGCTACAGGGAAATTACTGCATATCCAACTGATCCCAGCCATTCTTTCCGGAGCATTAATTACCTCTATATTTCTTCTTATATTTACATTACTTTTTGGAAGAATCTACTGCTCTACGCTTTGTCCCGCAGGAGTTTTGCAAGATATTTTTATTCGGTTGTCAAATTCATTCAAAAAAAAGAGAAAACATTTCGACTTTCACCAACCAACCAATATTATCAGATATAGCCTGTTAATCTTTGCCATTTTACTTTTTTTAATCGGACATAACCAAATATTGACACTACTCGATCCTTACAGTAACATAGGGAGAATTGCTGCAAATCTGCTATACCCCATTGTAATAGGTATCAATAATGTAGCAGCAACTTTCCTAATGAAATCAGATAACTATTCCCTGTACTATATTTCATTAGAACATATCACATGGGCTTCTTTGATTTTATCCATTATTATCTTGTTGACCTTTTTCATTTTATCTTTTTTCCGTGGCAGATTATTTTGTAACACCCTTTGTCCTGTAGGAAGTTTGCTAGGTCTTTTTTCCCGTTATTCTTTTTTCAAAATCTCATTAGATGAAAACAAATGTAATAGTTGCAGACTTTGTGAACGCAAGTGTAAAAGTGAATGCATTGATAGTAAAAATAAATCTATAGATACCTCCCGTTGTATTAATTGTTTTAACTGCTTAGATGTTTGTAAAAAAGGAGGAGTTTCATATAAACTTGCTTTTCCACTGAAGAAAATAAAATCTCAAGATACCGATAGCCGGCGTTCTTTCATTGTTACTATAGCAGGAATATCAGCAAGCATACCATTTTTACAATCTTGCACAAAAAGACAAAGAAAGGTCTCTAACATAGAACCCATTACTCCTCCGGGAGCAAAAAACAAAAAACATTTTGAAAAAACCTGTACCGCATGCCACCTCTGTGTGGTAAAATGTCCTTCTAAAATTATGAAACCTGCAGGGGTACAATATGGTTTTGATTTTTTTCTGAAACCACATCTTAATTATGAAAAGTCTTTTTGCACTTATGAATGTACGATCTGTTCCGAAGTATGTCCTAATCATGCATTACAACCTTTATCTGTTGAAGAAAAAATAACTACACAAATAGGAATAGTACAATTCAACGAAAACCTCTGTGTTGTAAAAACAGAAGAAAAAGATTGCGGAGCTTGTTCAGAACACTGCCCTACACAAGCCGTTAAAATGGTACCATATAAAGGAGATTTGCGGATTCCGGAAATAACTCCTGACATTTGTGTTGGTTGTGGAGGATGTGAATGTATTTGTCCTGTACGGCCTATTCGGGCAATCACGGTGACTGCCAACCTCGAACACAAAAAAATAAGCAAACCGGAATACGAAAAAGTAAAGGAAGTTGAAGTTACCGGATTTGGATTTTAAGTCGAAATTATCAGTAAAATCAATACTACAGAATATCTTTTATTTAATATTAATTAACTTGTATTTGCGATATTTAATATTACTCAATCTGTAGATTCGGTAATATTTTGCTGTTTTTATCATGTAGTAGGGCTGTAGAAACATTATAGTCCTACTATAATAGTCTTGCAGCCCTATTGTAGACATATTATAAGCCTATTATATTTCATAAAAAAACAGGTATTTTCGATGAAAATGCCTGTTTCTAGTATATGTAAGGGGGATGATTAATTCAGGATGTAAATAATACTTAAAGATAAATAATATATTTTACATATACAAATGTTAATTTATATTTATTAACTATTTAAAAAGATTATTACTTCTCTAACTAACGGTTAACCCAATACAATTCTCTTCGCTTCTATTTTTTCCTTTAAGAAAATGGATGCTACTTCTTTAAATTTCTCTTCGGCTTCAGTAGTATAAAAAGAACAGGAGGAACTTTTTGAACACTTTCTCTCTATTTCAGGATGTCTTTGAAGATAATCGACAAGGCTTTGAGCAACATATTTTCCCTGAGATAGAATAGAAACATTAGAGGGTAAATACAATCTTATTTTTTCTTCCAATAAAGGGTAATGAGTGCATCCCAAAATCAACGTATCAATTAGAGGATCTTTTGAAATCAGATTATCTATATGTCGTTTAACAAAATAATCGGCACCCGCTTTATTATATTCCCGGTTTTCAACCAATGGCACCCACATAGGACATGCTTCTCCGGTTACTTTTATATCGGGAAATAGCTTATGAATTTCTATAAAATAAGAATCCGAATAAATGGTTCCTGTTGTTCCGACAATCCCTACATGTCCGTTCCGAGTTAAAGTTCCGACAACTTCGACTGTAGGACGAATCACACCTAACACTCTTCTTTCCGGTGCCATACGTGGAAGATCAGTCTGTTGAATAGTTCTCAAAGCTTTAGCCGAAGCTGTATTACATGCCAAAATAACTAACTGACAACCTTCTTCAAATAAGCGGGAAACAGCCTGAAGGGTAAACTCATAAACCACTTCAAAAGAACGTGAACCATAGGGGGTTCTTGCATTGTCTCCTAAGTACAGATAATCATAATTCGGCAATAAATTGCGAAACTCTTCTAAAATAGTGAGTCCACCATATCCCGAATCAAAAACACCAATAGGAGAAACCATAAGAAAGGAGAGAAAGAAAAAGAGTGAAGAATTTATTGTGGTTCTTCACTCTTTTTTTTATTTTTTTACTTCAAACCTAATTTTGTCTTCACTAATGCAGTTGCATCAATTGACTTTGAAGAAATATACAAGAAAACACCGTCTTGCATAACATAAGTATAACCTTGTTCTTCACCCACAGCTTTAATTGCATCTGCAATTTTCTTTTCTATAGGAGCTTGTAACTCTTGTTGTTTCTTTTGAACATCCTGACGAGCTTGTTGATAAAAGGTCTCTATTCTTTGTTGCAAATCCTGAACTTCTTGCATTCTTCTCATTTTAATACTTTCATTGAGAGAATCGGATTCTTGCATAAATTTGGTATATTTTTTATTGTATTCATCTTCCAAACTTTTCAATTCTTCAGTGAAACTTTTATTCAGATTGGCAATTTCAGTTTCCATAGCAGAAACTTCCGGCATTGCATTAAATATTACCGAAGTATTTACATGAGCAATTTTTACTTCTTGTGCAAAAAGACTTAGGGGAAGAACTGATAATGCAATTAAAAATAATTTTTTGAACATACGATTGATTATTAAATTTGTTTCTTGATTATTTTATTTTGAAAATCTTTGCAAATACAATAGATACATCTATTTACAATTTTTTCACGCGCAAATGTACATATTTATTTTGAATAACCCAATTTAGCTAATATTTCCGCACTAATGTCTATTTTCGGAGAAGCAAAGATGATACTCATGGCCGAAGCCCTATCTATAATCACATGATAACCTTTATCCTCCGAGATTTGTTTCACTGCATTATAAATTTCATCTTGAATCGGTTTGATCAGGCTTTCTCTTTTCTTATACAACTCTCCCTCCGCTCCAAAATATTTTCTTTGTAACTCTTGTGCTTCTTGTTCTTTTTTCACAATTTCATTTTCCCTTTTAGTTTTCATTTCGGGAGATAAGAATACTAAGTCAGACTGATATGTTTTATACAAATTTTGTGCATCTTGCTGTACTTTCTCCACTTCCGATTGCCATTTCTTAGAAATTCCTTCTAACTGTTCGTTAGCCATTTCATAAGCCGGAATATTTTTTAATATATATTCCATATCAATTAATGCGAATTTTTGTGCTTGAGCGCATAACGAAACAATCGCTACACATGCTGTTAATAAGATCTTCTTCATAGCTTTCATTTATTTATGATTAAAATTCTTGTCCTAAAATAAAATGGAATTGAGCGCCACTATAAGCCCTGGTTCCAAACACCTTATCAAATCCATATGCCCAGTCTATTCCCATCATTCCAACCACAGGCAAAAATATACGTACTCCTATTCCGGCAGATCTCTTCAAATCAAACGGACTAAAAGTTTTAATATCCGACCAAGCATTCCCTGCTTCTACAAAAGCCAAGCCATATATAGTAGATGTTGGTTGTAACATGAATGGATAACGCAATTCAAATGCCAAACGAGAATATGCATATCCTTCATGTCCATACGGAGTCAAGCTACCATTGTTATAACCTCTCAAAGCAACGGTTTCCGTAGCATATGTAGAGGAATAACCTGACATACCATCACCTCCCACATAAAAAGTTTCAAAAGGAGATATTTTTTCTGAATTATAATGCCCTACAAATCCGTATTCTACGCGGCTCATCAGCACAGGAGTGCGTTTTACTGCTTCAGGACTAGCCAAAGGCATAAATATTTTCCCCTTAAATTTCCATTTATGGTATTCTATCCATGTATATTTAGATCCATCATTATATGCTTTTCCTTCATAATCCGATTTATCTTCCCACAAAGAAAAAGGAGGAGTCAAATTCACTGAAAGAGAGAACTGAGAACCTCTACGTGTATACACAGGATTATCAATTGAATTTCTTGATAAAGTCAAACCAAGACTTATACTGTTACAGTTACCATTGTTGATGATGAAATAATCCCAATTTTTTAACATATACCGTTGATAAGATAATTCTGCCATAAATTGGAAATAATCGTCAGGCCAACTTAAACGTTTCCCATAACCAACAGATACCCCAAGCATTTGAAATGACTTATCCGGATCATATGCAGAACTATAATCATAATTATTATAACCACTGTACCCATAATCATAGGAACTCATATAATTGTTGTAATAACTGCTATTCACTCCTGTTTGTTTCATATAATAAGCACTCACAGAAAAAGAATTAGGCCTTTTTCCTCCAAACCATGGTTCTAAGAATGAAATACTATATGATTGGTAATATCTTCCGTTCGTTTGTCCACTGAGAGAAAGCATTTGTCCTTCTCCTTGAGGAATAATGCCTTTATAAGAACCAGGATTTAACAAATTTCTCATAGAGAAATTAGTAAGTTTCAAACCTAAACGTCCTACGACACCTGTTTGTCCCCAACCGGCAGAAAATTCAATTTGATCACTTGCTTTCGGAGTTAAATTATATTGAATATCTACTGTTCCATTTTCCGCATCAGGCAAAGGTTGAATATCCATATTTTCCGGATCAAAATGTTGCATTTGTGCTAATTCCCGTGCAGATCGTTGCAATGCCTCTTTACTAAAAAGTTCTCCTGGTTTTGTCCGAAGCTCTCTTCGTATCACATCTTCATATAGCCGGTCATTTCCGTTAATAATTACCTTATTGATAGATGCTTGAGCACCTTCATGTATCCGTATTTCCAAATCAATGGAATCTTTTTCTATATTAACTTCCACCGGATCTGCACCAAAAAATATATATCCATTATTGTAATAAACATTAGATACTGCATCATCGTCAGTTTGTAAACGTTCAGTCAGTTTCTTTTGATTATATACATCTCCCGGCTTCATATTTAACAAATATGCTAACTTGTCAGTAGGATATTGTGTATTACCTACCCATGCAATATTTCTTAAATAATATTTTTCACCTTCTTCTATCTGAATTTTAATATCCACGTGTTTTTCATCGTAAGACCAAACACTATCCGAAACTATTTTTGCATCCCGGTAACCCAATTCATTATATTTATTGACAATATTTTTCAAGTCTTCATGATAATTATCCGGAACATATTTTTTTGTACTGAACAACCTACGCCAACTCAACATGAATCGTTTATTTAAATTAAAACCTTCATTGGTTTTTTTCATTACTTTTTTGATATCGTTATCAGACAAATTTTCATTTCCCTCAATATCAATTTCATGTATTTTGGTTTTTTCGTTTTTATCTATCTTGATATTTAAAATAACCATACCTTCATGTGAAAGGTCATCTTGTTGATCTATTGTTACTTTAGCTGAAGTAAATCCCTTTTCATCGAAGAACTTTTTAATAACCAATTTTGCCCGGTCAAGCGAGTTCGGGGTGATCTGATTTCCTTTCACCAAGCCTACTTTACCTTCCAAATCTTCCCGTTCTCCCTTTTTAATACCAGTATACTTTACTTCTGATATACGAGGACGTTGTTTTAATTGAATTTCCAGCCAAACTTTATCACCCACTACCTTGGTTGCCAAAATTTTCACATCTGAAAAAAGTCCATGTTTCCAAAAGCGTTTTACAGCAGATGTTATTTCGTCTCCCGGAATATCAATTTTATCTCCAACAGATAAACCGGAGAATCCTATAAGTACAAAATCTTCATAATTTTTTGTCCCTGTTATTTTAATATCAGCAATTTCATATTTACGAGGAGTCAAAGAATAAGAAATAACAGGCACTTCTCCCGGTTCTTGATCTAAAGAATCTGTTTTTACAACATTTTCAGGCACATTCATATTCACGAGAAGTGAATCATTTGTTTCCTGAGCATGTATAGTATAAAAGATAACTATAAATAAACAAAAAAGGATAATTTTTTTGTACATATGTAGGGGATTAGTGTTTATTTTTATCAAGAATCTGCTCTCCTGTCATCCCGAAACGACGTTCCCGGGATTGAAAATCCAAAATAGCCTTATGTAAATTTTCCTCACGAAAATCCGGCCAATATACGTCTGTGAAATATAGTTCGGTATATGCCGACTGCCACATCAAAAAATTACTGATACGATATTCCCCGCCCGTTCTGATTAATAAATCCGGATCTGGAATATTTTTCGTTGTCAAATAAGACGAAAATAATTTTTCTGTAATTTCATTTTCTTTAATGATGTTATTCCTTACATCTGTGGCAATTTGTTTGGCAGCTTCGACTATCTCCCAACGGGAAGAATAACTCACAGCAAGAACTAAATTAAGTCCTGTACAAGAAGATGTTTCATCAATACACTGATTAAAACTGTTCAATGTTTCGGCAGGTAACTGGGAGATGTTTCCAATCAACATCAACCGAACATTATTTTTTATCAAATTATTCATTTCCAATTTGACAAACTCTACAAAAAGCGCCATGATAGCATTGACTTCTTCTTGCGGACGGTTCCAATTCTCGGAAGAAAATGCATATAATGTGAGATATTTTATTCCTAATTTAGAAGATTCTTCTACAATCTTACGAACAGATTCCGCACCCATCCGGTGTCCGTTTATTCGAGCTTGTCCTTGATTTTTAGCCCAACGTCCGTTTCCATCCATAATGATGGCTACATGCTGCGGTATATTCGATTGATTTATTTTACTTTTCATTTATTATTCAGTAGCACATTTTCTATCATTCGGACCAAAATCCCATGTAAGTGAAAACATCAGTAATGAGTACCAATCTTTATTTTTCCACAAACTACTTTCTATCTGATATGGATTATCCAAATTAAAGCCTTGTTTGGAAGGAGCATCAAAATCATCAGCAAAAAGCTTTCTAAATGAATATTCCACTCCTAAATTAATACGATTTCTCATTTTATATTTAAGTCCAATCCCCACAGGGAGATTAACTCCCCAAAAAGTATCTTTTCCCGAAGCGGTTGTCAGTCCTATTCCCAACAAAAGATACGGAGATAATTTACTTGTCTGCAGATAAGCGAACTTATCACTATAGGGTAAAAAATTAAATTCAGCCTGCACTCCTAACTCATAAAAATTTCTATAAAAAGAAACTTCTGCTTCATGAGGAAAAGCATTATCCGTATTTTTTGTGTCTCCGCTGACTGATCCCATCAATAAATCGGCTTTTAAAGCCCAACGAAAATTGATATTTTTACGGAAGACCGCTCCTACAGAAGGATGCCATCCCATGAAAATATTATTTTTATTGGCATCTCCCATGTACATTGACATACCAGCCATTCCCCCTATTTCATACTTATACTCCTGTCCAAACACTTTTGAACAAGAAAAAATAAATAAAAAAATAACGCAAATTATTATTTTAATACGATATAAGACTGACATCACTTTGTAATTACTTTATCTACATGATAGAAAACGCCAAAATGTACTCAAAATTATATCTTTTGCTTGTTTTCTTAATTAAACCCCAATTTATTCAGGCGTCCTTTCCAAATATCATTTAACACACCGGATACCCCGATTCCTCCGAATACATATATATAATTGTCTGCATCTACGCAAACAGAGGCTTTCATCCTTTTTTCATATTCTTCAGGAAAAGCGAGCTTAGAACCTCCATCTTTCCATGTACTTCCTCCATCAAGAGAATAATACACTTTATCATTGTATGATCCGTCACTCTTACCATTCATCAAATATATTTTATTATCATAATAAATGGCATTTGGAGCCTCATAAGGAAGAGCAAAATCTCCTCCTTGTACATATTTAGGAATTATTTTACTCCAAGAAAAAACACTGTTTTGTGTCCACCATAACGCAGAAACAGGTTGTGAAAGATTATCAATTCCTCCCACAACAGCAATATTCGAAGCATAATCTTTTTGCCAGGATACAGCACCAAAAGAAACATAAGGAAACCCTTCATCCACTTCAATATTTCCGCTAAAAACCTGACCAGCATCCATTTCCACATAAATATTCTTTCCGGAAGATTCACAAACTAAAGCGAGCAGCGAAGATGCCGCAACAGGAGATTTTTGAATTTCTCCAAGAATCGTCACAACAGAATTATATCCGCTTCCCAAAGGAACAGCAGTCCACGAAACTCCATCAGCTGATTGAAATAACAGACCATCTGTTGTCTTCACATATAAAACGCCATGACAGCATGTAATACTTTCAAGCAATGCATTTGCAGGAAAACCAACAAGTGAAATACTTGCCCAATCTTGAGCATTTCCAGAAGAATAAGCGAGAAATCCTCCGGATACATTTGCAAACGTATAAAAAACACCTCCCAGCAATACTGTTTTTGCCTCTGAATAGGAAGTATACGGCAAGCTTTCCGGCATTTGATTATAAACAATTGAATCAGGATCTACTTTATGCACCCGTAAATTTAAAATATAATCTTTTTTTACTCCGGTTTGACCATATACCCTGATATATCGTTTAGGTTGATTGATAAAAGAGGATATTTGAATGGAATCTCCTGATTTTATTTGTACAGAATCCGTTTTATCGGAAGCAATCAGACAAACATAAACTCCCAACGTTTTATAAATAAATTTTGCCTTTTGAGGCATTTCCGGATAGTAAGCCAAAGAGTCCACATTATATATTTCTCCTTTGATTTGATCAATTGTGTACAAAACACCGGACAATTCAGGAATATCAGTGCGAGTCAACTGAAAGCTTAATATTTCCGCATCGATAGAATATGTATACACTACTTCATCTGAGCCTTCCAAACAAGAAGAAAAAGCAAACACAAACACGCTGCAAAATATAAAAATACAATATTTAAAATTCATCGAAATAAAATTTATACTGCCACATCAGCCCGCAAAAGTAGCAAGTTTTTTTGGCTTTACAACTTATCTTCTACCATTATTTATAGAATTTTGGGTAATTTTCTATTAGTATAAGAAGAAAGTATGGATTTTTCACAATTATAAATATGATCCGGAAATTCTGTCACAACAGGGGACTTAACTCCCTCTTTCAATTGAACATTTACTGTTTCCAGATACATTTCATCCCAAATATTACTTTGCATAAATTCATTCAGTAAATATGCACCTCCTTCTACAATCAGTGATTGTATTTTCTTATCATACAGCACCTCAAGAATCTGAGGAAGTATATCCCGGGAAAAATCCAATCGATAATATTCAACAAAGGAAGTATTCTTTTTCATTTTTTCAGTAAAAACTAAAGTCTGAGCTTTTCCGTCAGACAACAAATGATGAGTTTCCGGAACTACCAAATTTTTATCTATAAATATCCTCAAAGGATGATTCCCGCACCAATGTCTAACTGTTAAAGACGGATTATCCAACAGTGCGGTTCTTGTTCCAACCATAATAGCTCCTTCTTCTGCCCGGAATTTATGAACAAGCATTCGCGTAGACTCAGAAGAAAAACAAACCGCTTGTTTTCCATCTCCATATTCCCGAAAGATATCCATATATCTATCAGAAGATTGAGCCCATTTAAGGATGATGTATGGCCGGTGAAAGCGATGAAAAATCAAAAAACGTTTATTCAACGCTTCACATTCTTTTTCCAGTACACCCACAACCACTTCGATTCCTGCATCTTGTAACATTTTCACCCCTCTACCGGAAACTTTGGGATATGGATCCAAACCTCCCACAACCACTCGTGGAATTTTTTTCTCTATAATCAACTTTGCACAAGGAGGAGTTTTACCAAAATGAGAACATGGTTCCAAATTGACATACAAAGTAGAATTTTCCAATAATTCTTGGTTTTGGACAGAAGCGATAGCTACCGGCTCTGCATGTGCTTCCCCATATTGACGATGATAACCTTCTCCGATAATTTTTCCATCATGCACAATCACCGCTCCTACCATCGGATTTGGCATTGTATGTCCACGAGCCTTAGCTGCCAATTCAAGACAACGATGCATATATTTTTCGTATTGCATATTTTTATTATTTTTGCCGGATGAATCAAGGAATTTCATACATTCGACAAGAATTAACCGACCTGTTTCCCCAACAAGAACTTAATTATCTTGTTAACCGGATTATTTGCCACGTTTGTCGCATGCAAACATATCAAATGTTGAGTTGCAAAGATAAGAAATTATCCGAAAAAGAATTTTCCCAGATACAAGAGATCACAAACCGCCTTTCAAAGCACGAACCATTACAATATATTTTAGGAGAAGCTGAATTCTATGGTCTCACATTCTCAGTAAATCCCAATGTATTAATTCCCAGACCGGAAACAGAAGAATTAATAGACTGGATAATCCAAACTACTCAAAAAGGAACTCATAACAAACATTGGAGAATTTTAGATATCGGCACTGGTAGTGGATGTATTGCCATTACATTAGCAAAACACATACTTCACGAAAGAGTATTCGGAACAGATATTTCTCAAGAAGCATTGCTTGTCGCCGAAAAAAATGCGAAAAGGAATGCTGTAAAAATTCAATGGATACAAAATGATATTTTAAGCTCCAATACTGAAAATATTCCGGAAAACATTGATATTATTGCCAGTAATCCTCCTTATATTATTTCACAGGAAAAGAAGGAAATGCATGCAAATGTTTTAGATTACGAACCCCATTTAGCATTATTCGAACCGGAAAATCAACCTTTAGTTTTTTATGAACATATTTCAGATATAGGAAAATACAAACTAAAACCGGGAGGCTTTTTTTTCTTCGAAATCAATGCCCTTTTCGGCAAAAACATTTATGATATGCTTCAAGAAAAAGGATATAAAAACATTGAAATCAAACAAGATATTTCAGGCAAAGACCGAATGATAAAAGCCAATCTATGAAACAATTAAGTGAACAAGAAGTTTTACACAAATGTGCGGTATATTGCTCTTTATCAGAACGATGCGCACAAGACATCAGAAAAAAAATGGAAAAATGGGAGATTCCTATTCCTACACAACAAATGATTCTATCTAAATTACAACAAGAAGGTTTTTTAGATGAATCCCGCTATTGTTCTTTTTTCGTGAATGACAAAACAAAATTGTCCAAATGGGGAAAAAATAAAATTATCCATGCTTTAAGAAGCAAAGGAATTGCAGATGAAATCATTCAGGAATCTATTAAAAAAATTAATCCTGAACAAAATGAAGAAATTCTGAAACAACTTCTACAAACAAAAATGAAATCCATCAAAGGCAAAAACGATTACGAAGTTTACCTGAAACTGTTACGTTTTGCCGCCGGAAGAGGATTTGACTCGGAAAGTATCAATAAATGTCTGAAACAATTGAAATTCAACCATACTTACGAACCATAAACTTAACTACACATGAAATCAATCAAAACCTTATTAAATGCTGTTTTTTCTTTGTTTTTCCCTGATTTATGCCAATCTTGCTCCCGCCCACTTGTAAAAGGAGAATTTTTTATTTGCCTACACTGTTTTTGCCAACTACCACAAACTAATTATCATTTACGTCCATCGAATCCTGCAGAAGAACTCTTCAGAGGAAAATTCGATTATGAAAAAATCTCTGCATTTCTCCTTTTCGAAAAAGGAGGAAAAACACAACAGATAGTCCACCAAATCAAATATAAAAACAATAAAGCCTTCGGATTTTGGTGCGGACAATTGATGGCTGAAGAAATGATGCCTTCAGGTTTCTTTTCCGGTATAGACATCATAGTTCCCGTTCCTCTACATAAAAAGAAACAAAAAAAGCGAGGATTTAATCAAGCAGAAGCCATTTCCCGCGGGATAGCAAATAAATGCAACATTCAGGTAGATATAAGCAACTTACAAAAAAGCAAGGGTAATACCACACAAACAAAAAAAAGTAGAATAGAACGTTGGCTCAATAGCAGGGAATTATTTCAGATCAATAACAAAGAAATTTTCTCCGGGAAACACATTTTACTTATAGATGATGTAGTTACTACCGGATCTACCCTTGAAGCCTGTGCTCAATGTATAAAATCATGTAAAGATTTAAAAATAAGTATCTTAACTTTTGCGATGAGTCATTGACACAAAAAACAAAAAAATACGGTTTTTTATTTCATTTCTAATCATTACCTTTGTGCTGTTATCTAATAAAAATACAAAAAATACATATGAAAGTTTTAGAAAAACTCGTCGCTGAAAAATTATTAAAAATCAAAGCAATCAAACTTCAACCGGCCAATCCTTTTACCTGGGCATCCGGATGGAAATCACCTATATATTGCGACAATAGAAAAACATTATCCTATCCACACATCCGTAATTTTATTAAAATCGAACTCGTTCGGACTATTTTGGAAAAATATGAGGGCGTAGATGCAATTGCAGGAGTCGCTACCGGAGCCATTGCACAAGGTGCATTAGTGGCAGATTTACTTGGTTTACCTTTTGTATATGTTCGTTCCACCCCAAAAGATCACGGATTAGAAAACCTGATAGAAGGAGATTTAAAACCGGGTTCTAAAGTAGTTGTGATAGAGGACCTGATATCTACAGGGGGAAGTAGCTTAAAAGCCGTAGAAGCCATACGAAATAACAGTTGCGATGTAATTGGAATGGTAGCAATCTTTTCTTACGGTTTTTCAATCGCCGAAGAAAAGTTCAAAGATGCAAAAGTCAATCTAACTACTTTATGTAACTATGATGCTATCTTAGAAGAAGCTCTCAGGATTGATTATATTGACGAATCTGAAATAAAGACTTTGCAAAAATGGCGCAAAGATCCGGCAAATTGGAAACCTTAAATAAACCGGCATGACAGAATTTGTTAGTGAAATAAAAACAATTCCTTATAATCAGGAAGATGTTTACAAAATATTATCCGATCTTTCCAACCTGGAACGTATAAAAGACAAAATTCCACAACATGACAATAAAGTGGAAGATTTCACATTTGATACCGATTCATGCAGTTTTTCTGTTAATCCTGTAGGAAATATCAAATTCTCAATCATTGAAAGAGAACCTTGTAATACCATTAAGTTTACAGCCGATAAATCTCCTGTTGATGTTTCTGTCTGGATACAACTTAAACCTTTTAATGAGTCGGAAACAAAGATGAGACTAACTGTTAAAGCTGAATTGAATCCATTTCTCAAACCAATGATATCCAAACCTTTACAAGAAGGCATTGATCGTATTGCAGATATTTTAGCTAACATCTCCTATAGTTCATAAACAATGACTAAACTTTGGGAAAAAAATATACAAGTAGATAAAGATATAGAACGATTCACTATAGGAAAGGATCGTGAAATGGACTTATACCTTGCCAAATACGATGTGTTGGGTTCCATGGCACATATTACCATGTTGGAAAGTATTGGCTTATTAACATCTTCAGAATTACAACTTCTTCTGTCTGAATTAAAAAAAATATATGATTTGACAGATAAAGGTCAATTCATCATCGAATCAGGTGTTGAAGATGTGCATTCCCAAGTAGAATTAATGTTAACCAGAAGTTTAGGTGATATTGGAAAAAAAATCCACAGTGGTCGTTCCCGGAATGACCAGGTATTGTTGGATTTGAAACTTTTCACCAGGGAAAAAATACAACATATCGTTAAACAAACTTCCGGTTTAATTGAAATACTTCTTGAGCAAAGCGAAAAATACAAAAGTATTTTAATACCAGGATATACACATTTACAAGTGGCCATGCCATCTTCTTTCGGATTATGGTTTGGTGCTTATGCAGAAAGTTTAACGGATGATTTACAATTATTGTTGGCAGCATATAAAATTTGCAATCGTAATCCTCTCGGATCTGCAGCCGGTTATGGCTCTTCTTTCCCCCTTAACAGACAGATGACAACAGATTTATTGGGCTTTGATTCCATGAATTATAATGTTGTGTATGCACAAATGGGACGAGGAAAAATGGAACGTACGGTGACATATGCATTAGCCGGAATCGCATCCACCTTATCTAAGTTGTCTTTCGACGCCTGCATGTTCAACAGTCAGAATTTCGGTTTTATTAAATTACCCGATGAATTCACTACCGGATCAAGCATTATGCCACACAAAAAAAATCCGGACATTTTCGAACTTTCACGAGCTAAATGCAACAAAATACAAGGTATACCACAACAAATTTCATTAATTACAAACAATTTACCTTCCGGATATTTCCGTGATTTACAAATTATCAAAGAAATATTCCTTCCGGCTTTCGACGAGTTATCAGATTGTATTTACATGATTTCCATGATGATACAAAAAATACAAGTCAACACATCTATTTTGGAAGATAAAAAATATGATTTGATTTTTAGTGTAGAAGAAGTGAATCGTTTAGTTTTAGAAGGAATGCCTTTTCGTGATGCTTATAAAAAAGTAGGTTTAGATATTGAAAATGGTAAATTCACTCCGGAAAAGCAAGTACATCATACTCATGAAGGAAGCATAGGTAACCTTTGCAATAAAGAAATTGAAAATATGAAACAAAAAATCGTTTCCGAATTCAATTTCAATCAAGTAGAAACCGCCTTTAAAAAACTTCTTTCCCAATAAAATAAGCTGTAATTGTTTTTGTTAGTAAAATAATGAAACATATAAGTATCATACTATTTTTTATTTTTGCAACTTTTGCATGCGACAGGGAAGAATTTTCAGAGATTCCTTATGCTCAGGTGTTCTATGACTTAAGCAATGAAGATATGGACCATCTACTTATATCTCCATCATTTATATCAATTACCCAACCAAGATATCAAACAGATAAAATCGGATATGGAGGATTATTAGTCGTACATGGAATAGATATAGGACCTTCATTTTCTTATTATGCCTACGATTTATCTTGCCCAAATGAAGCAAAGAAGAACATCCGTATCAAACCGGATGAATCCGGTATTACAGCTACATGTTCAACATGTGGAGCGAAATTTAATATTGCCAACGGAATAGGAAGTCCTGAAAATAACGTAACCAGATATAACTTAACCAGATATAACGTCATCAAACTAATTACAGGACAATACAGAGTTATTAATTAAGGAAATTATTTCTTAATCAGCATCATAAATTCTTCACGTGTTTTAGCTTGCACAAAAACACCTGTAAAATCTGAAGTTACAGTAATTGAATTTTGTTTCTCCACTCCCCTCATTTGCATACACATATGTTGCGCTTCAATTACCACCATCACTCCCAAAGGATTTAATGTTTGTTGGATACATTCTTTTATTTGAGTAGTCAAACGTTCCTGTATCTGCAAGCGACGGGCAAAAACATCTACCACTCGTGGACTTTTACTCAATCCAGTAACATATTCATTGGGAATATAAGCAATATGTGCTTTCCCGAAAAAAGGTAACATGTGATGTTCACACATTGAAAAAAAATCAATGTCTTTCACCACTACCATTTGTTTATAGTCTTCTTTAAATATGGCTGACTTCAATATTTTTTCCGGATCCTGATGATATCCCTTAGTAAAAAACATCATCGCTTTTGCCATGCGATCAGGAGTTTTTATTAATCCTTCCCTTTTAGGATCTTCTTCTAATAATTCCAATACTTTACCATAATGGAACGAAAGTTCTTCTTTCCTTTTTATTTCTTCCGGAGTTAATTCCATATATTTTATTCGTTTACCGGGATTTTAATTTCATCTTTAACCACATATGATTCTTTTTTTAAGGCCGGAATTTCTTGTACAATCTGTTTCATTGCCAAAAATGCCTCTTCGTGAGAACGAAAATCACCGACCCTAAGCCTCCAATACGGAGCTTTATATGTCACATAAGTAGGAATGTCGGGAAATGTTTCATTGATAAGTTCCTGCTTTTTGTATGCTTCTTCTTTTGATACACGAGGCTCATTTCCAGAAAAAATTTGTACCCTGTGACCATTTGTTTTGATAAAATTTCCAGCCACATTCGACAAGTTTGTTTTCTTCCCTATCAAACGGTTTATCTCTGGAGATGCCTCTATTCTGACTGTCCCCGCCATGAAACGATCTGTTTGTAATTCATCTATAATAGTAGATTGTGCAAACGAAGAAAAAACACCCAAATAAGAAACGAAAAAGAAAACTAAAACCGGATACTTCATGAAAAAATTGATTTTAATTCTATGTAATTTTATACAAAACATTTTAAAAACTCTCTCAAATAGCTTCTATAATCGGCATAAACTTATCCACACTAAGGGAAGCTCCTCCTATTAATCCGCCATCAACATCCGAATTAGAAAATAAATCTTTAGCATTAGAAGCGTTACAACTTCCTCCATACAAAATGGAAATTTCCTCCGCAAGCTTCTTTCCATATTTATCAACCAATACCTGACGAATAAAAGCGTGCATTTCTTGTGCTTGCTCAGAAGAAGCTGTCTTTCCTGTTCCGATAGCCCATACCGGCTCATAAGCCAATATTACTTTCTTAAAGTCATCGGCAGAAAGACCAAATAAAGCAGAAACAATTTGAGATTTTACCACCTCAAAATGGTTACCGGCTTCTCGTTCTTCCAAAACCTCTCCTACACAAAAAATAGGAATCAAATAGTTAGACAAAGCTTGTATAACTTTCTCTTTCAACATCTCATTTGTTTCCCCATAATGCACACGTCGTTCAGAATGACCAATAATAACATATTTTGCTCCGGTGGACACTACCATAGATGCAGACACTTCTCCGGTATATGCTCCAGAAGATTTATCTGAACAATTTTGGGCGGCTATCTTGATTTTATTAGTATCAACAGAAAAATTCATACTTGCCAAGTGGATGAATGGAACCGCAATTATCACATCACACTTCACATGTTTTTCGGCCAAAGCATTTTCCAAATCCTTAGCCAATTGTAATCCTTCTTGCAAAGTATTATTCATCTTCCAATTACCAGCAACAATTTTTCTTCTCATATCATTAAAGTCATTACAATTTCAAATCATTTTTTCCGCTTTTGTAAATGAAGTAATTTTCTTGTTTTCATATCTGACAAATAAAGCATCAATAAAGGAATTAAAAAAATCGCAAACACAACAAGAATTTCTTTAACATCATCATTATGAGCTATTTTTCCTAAAGATGATTCTTCTAACGGTAAATTTAATTCGCCATTTCTGGGAATATTGTTATTATGCCATTTATTATAAATAGTTCCTTCTTTAAGAAGCAACAAGCCTGGGTTTGACCTTATAATTGTTTTCAAAGTTATCTCGTCCATTGTACAAATAGGATAATCTGCTCCAGCATTGTTCTTCCATTCAGTAATTTTTCCGGGAGATGAAGCACAGATACAATAAAATTTATATCCATTTTGCCGAGTATAATCAAAAAGTTCATTAATTCTGTCTACATTTGATTCTTCTGCCTTTTCTAACTTAGGAGAAATCAATAAAAAAGTATAGCCCGGATATTGCAATACATCTTCAGTGATATCGATTCCATCTTCAGTTACAATATTAAAATCATGAATAACAGGTTGATAACCTTTTATCACTATATTTTTTGCATCTACAAAAACCCAAGTAGAATCATTAATAGGGGCATCATCAACTGTAAACTCTTTTTGTTCTCCATTTCTCTCATAGATAAAAGTCGTAATATTTTTATCTGCAGGAACACCTTCCGGTATAACCATTCCATTCGGAATATTTGCTCCAATCTTATAAGGTCTAAAGTCTAATATAGGAAGATTTTGATAACAATAAAAAGAAATAGACAAAATGAAAAAATAAGTATACAAGGCGACCAACCAATTGATCTTATATGAAAAAATGGTTGTCATTTTCTTATACCATAAAAAGAGTATGATAGCAGCAGCTAACAATACCAGATTTTTATAAAATGTTTGCCAATTTGTTATGACCAATGCGTCACCAAAACAGCCACAATCCGTTACAGGATTGACAATTGCCAGATAAAGCGTAAGCACGGTCATGAAAGACATAAAAAGTACAAGCAAAATAGTGGAGAAACGCCTGTAAACAGCCAACAAGATGCATACACCCAATGAAAATTCAATGGCAGATAAAATAAAAGACATCGGTAAAGCAAAAAAGCCTAGCCAATCCAATCCAAATGCGGAAAAATAATCCTGAAACTTATATGCACTACCCAATGGATCAACAGCCTTAACAAACCCGGAAAAAATGAACACAATACCAATTAACAACCGGCATATTTCTACTATTATTTTCTTTATTTTTTCCATAATATCAGAATTATTCTCCATATTCTAATTTTATAAGACCAAATAATGCATAATTCACCATATCCATATAATTAGCGTCAATTCCTTCGGATATGATTGTTTTTCCTTTATTAGTTTCTATTTGTTTTGTCCTGTATATTTTCGTCAGAATCAAATCCGTATAAGAACTGGTACGCATGTTACGCCACGCTTCATCATAATCGTGATTTTTAGCATACATCAATTCCTTTGTAACAGTCATATAATGATCATACAAGTCTAAAGCTTCTTTTTCAGTGATATCTGTTGTATCAGAAAATCCTTTTTCCAATTGTATCAAACCAATAATTCCATAATTAACAATTCCGATCAATTCTGGTTTAATTCCCTCATCTATCAAGCCAATACCTTTTATTTCAAGGCTACGAATGCGATTAGCTTTTATAAATATTTGATCTGTTATTGACTCCGGACGCATGATACGCCATGAGGCAGAATAATCTTTGAGCTTTTTCTCAAAAACGTCTCTACATAAAGCAATCACATGATCGAATTGTTTTTTTGTATCCATATGTATACTGATATACGATTCGTAAGTTGTTATAAAATCCTACCTGCACATTATAACAATGTGCTTTCCCTCATAGATTCGCAAAGGTAATGTTTTTTATGAAAAACTAAAAATTAAAATTTAAGAGAAAATTAGGAGCAGCGTAAGGATTTTCCTGCTCGAATAACTGTTTTTGGAGTTATCTTATTCAATCGGCATAATTCAGAAATACTTAAACCATGTTTTCTTGCAATGAGGCTTAACGTTTCTCCCGATTTAACCCGATGATAAGTTATTTTATTAGGTCCGCTGGTTGTATATTTATTTTCCAATATTTTACTTTTATTGAAGACATAAGTATCCTCATGCATCACTCTGTTTTTAAAATCAAACAAAAGGGCAGGATCAATTGCTTCACCAAAAAATCTTGTTTCAAAATGCAAGTGAGAACCCGTAGAACGCCCTGTATTTCCACCTAAAGCAATGGGTTGCCCAGCACGCACAACATCATTTTCATCTACTAAAAAATCAGATAAATGCCCGTAAACAGTTTCTAAACCATTCGTATGCCTCAACACAAGGAAATAACCATATCCTCTTTTTTCAAAACGTTTTACTCTCACTTTTCCATCGCATACGGCACGAATTGTATCTCCTACTTGTACCTTCAAATCAATACCTTTATGCATGCGTCTCCTGCGAGGCCCAAATTGGGAAGTCACACGAATTGCTTCATCATTAATCGGCATAATTACTGAAGATAAATCTATGGTAAATGAATCCGGCATAGTTAAATTTCCATAAGGATTCACATTATGAGTATTCCAAATTTGATATATGTCATCAGAAGGAAATAACAAATCTTCCTCATCTAATTCCTTTTCAAACATTAATGAATCTATGATTTCTATCTCTCTTTTAATCGGAGAATTTTCAGATAATAACAGACGAGGTTTTTCAATAGTTAATTTCTCAGAAGATTTACCAGAAACTAAAGGGAGAGAAGAATAATGTTTGGTTGTTTCCTTAGCATTTCCATTAGGACGATTAGCAAAAGTTGGTGTTAACGATGTAAATAATAGAAATATGGTTATTAAAAGAGTAAACGAAAAACTATTAAAAGCAAGATTTCTCATCGGGTTATTTATTTTAATTTTCATCAGGTGCATACAAATTAGTTATTAAATTTTGATCATAGTTAAATATTTCATCCGGTTTAAAAAACCGTTTAAGTTCTACAGAAGCTGTCTCTAAAGAATCAGAAGCATGCACAATATTTTCTTGCACACTGATACTATAATCTCCCCGAACCGTCCCAGGCAGAGCATCTCTTCCATTAGTGGTGCCTGTTAATTCTCTTACGACACGGACAGCCTCGACTCCTTTCCAACAGCAAACAATAACAGGATTTCTCATCATGCCATCTTTCACACGCTTAAAATACGGTTTTGAAGCTAGATGAGCATAATGTTCATTTAAGATTTCATCTGTAAGCCATAACATTTTCATTCCGACCAAAGACAACCCTTTCCGTTCAAACCGATTAATAATTTCACCGATTAAACCTCTTTGTATTGTGCCTGGTTTTAGAATGACAAGTGTTTGTTCCATTATCTTAAATAACAACTCGTTTGTTAATTTATTATAAAAAACGAATTTTAGATTTCCAAAGTAAGTTCTTTTAAGATAGAGAACAAAGAAATGAACGTTAAAAAAGCTCCGATTTTCTAAATCAAATCTAATTACAATAATTAAACATATAATAATCAGTAGATTACAAAAACATGCTTTACAACATAAAAAACCAAATTATTTTATTTATCCGGAACTATTTAAGGAATTTAATTAAAAAATCAGTTTATAAGAAGTTGATATTAAAATATTCAGCTAATCATAAACCAATTTACTTGTTCCTTTGCTTTTTTCTGAAGTTGCTGAACGAACAACCGATGTTCAGGTTTCTCCAACATAGGATCTTTTTCCAATATCTCCATTGCTATTTCTCTTGCAAAAGTTAGGATTTGTCCATCGCGAGTGATATCTGCAATTTTCAGGTTAAAAGCGGTTCCGCTTTGTAATGTTCCGTCTATATCTCCTGGACCTCTTAATTTCAAATCTTCTTCTGCAATAATAAAACCATCATTTGTTTCAGTCATAATTTCCAAACGACGGCGTGTATTTTCTGCTAATTCATAATCTGTAATAAGAATACAAAACGACTGATCTGCCCCCCTACCTACCCTACCTCTCAATTGATGCAACTGGGAAAGGCCAAAACGTTCTGCACTTTCTATAATCATTACAGAAGCATTAGGAACATTTACACCAACCTCAATAACCGTTGTCGCTACCATGATTTGGGCTTCTCCTGAAACAAAACGCTTCATTTCTTCATCTTTTTCAACCGGCTTCATTTTTCCGTGTACCATACAAACATTATACTCCGGAAAAATTTCTTTTGTATTTTCAAAACCTTCCATCAGGTTTTTGAAATCAGATTTTTCACTTTCTTCTATTAACGGATATACAACATACACTTGACGACCTTCACGAAGTTGTTTCCTCACAGAATCATATAAAAAGGAACGCTTACCACTATACATGTGAATAGTTTTAACTGGCTTACGCCCCGGAGGCAATTCATCAATCACTGAAACATCCAAATCACCATATAATGTCATGGCTAATGTTCGGGGAATAGGAGTAGCTGTCATCACCAATACATGCGGAGGGATATTGTTTTTCTCCCACATCTTTGCTCGTTGAGCCACTCCGAAACGATGTTGTTCATCAATTACCACTAAACCTAAATTTTCGAATTCCACTCCCGGTTCCAACAAAGCATGTGTCCCTATCAGCAATTGAATTTTACCTTGTTTTAAATTCGGAAGGATGTTTTCTCTTTCTTTTTTTTTAGTAGAACCTGTGAGTAATTCCACTTCAATATTCAAACCAGACAACAATTCTTTGATTGTTTCAAAATGTTGTGTCGCCAATATTTCCGTAGGGGCCATTAAAGCTGCCTGAAATCCATTATCAAGAGCAATCAACATGGACATTAATGCGACTAAAGTCTTTCCGCTTCCCACATCACCCTGAAGTAGCCGATTCATTTGCAACCCTTTCCCTAAATCACGGCGGATTTCCCGAATAACTTTTTTCTGAGCTCCGGTAAGTTCAAAGGGTAAATTATTATTATAAAATGTATTGAAATAATTACCGACACGATCAAAAATAAACCCTCCATTTTTATGCTGACGATATCTGGTTACCCTCAATATATTCAACTGAACATAAAACAATTCTTCAAACTTCAACCTATATTGAGCATCCCTAAGCAAAGATGGAGAACGAGGAAAATGAATATCACGCAAAGCCGTATCCAAATCAGTTAAACGAGCCCGTTTTTTGATTTCTAAAGGAAGAGTTTCGGTTATTTTTCCCTGAATATTTTCAAAAATGATCGAAATAATTTTTAAGAGCGCTTTGGAATGCAAAAAATGATTCTTCATTTTTTCCGTAGTGTTGTAATGCGCCTGCAAACCTGCTTCTCCGGGATTAAAATTTTCAGCGACATCCAGCTCCGGATGGGCAACATTAATACGTGAACCAAAAAGTGAAGGTTTTCCGAATAATATATATTCCACTCCTTCTTTATATAAATTAGGAATTGCTTTCAGTCCTTTGAACCACACTAATTCTATTCGTCCGGTACCATCATTAAACCAAGCTTTAACCCGGCGGCTACGCCCTACACCTATTGTTTCAAAACCTTCAATTTTTCCCTTTAACTGTATATAAGGCATATTGCCATCTACTTCCCGAATAGTGTAAATACGGCTTCGATCAACATACTTGTACGGAAAATAATACAACATATCTTCCCACGAAAAAATGTTAAGTTCTTTACCTAAAAGTTCTGCTTTTTTAGGCCCCACCCCGGGTAAGTACATGATATTTTGTGTGGAAATATCTGCCATATATCAATTATCTGATGAGAGAAATGCTTCTGCGACAAGCAAATCTTCATAAACAGTGATCTTTATATTTTTTCGATCTCCTTCAATGATATGAATATTACAAATACGTTCAATAACAGAAGCATCATCTGTAAATTCCGGAAGATATTCTGTTGAATATGCTCGTTTCAATATATCCGACCGAAAAACTTGTGGAGTTTGTACAGCTCGAAAACATTGTCTATCAACAGGTTTACTATTTCCCAAAATATCTAATTCTCTAAGACTGTCAAACACAGGAATTACAGGAATCACTGCTAAATATTCCTCTACAGCTTTATAACAACGCTGAATCAGTTTATCCGATACCAAAGGGCGAACCCCATCGTGCACTCCCACAATTGCATCGTTTCCTTGTACACATAAAAGTGCATTTCTTACAGAATGAAAACGAGTTTCTCCACCATAAACCACTTGATGTTTTAAAGAAAAATTATGTTTTTCACACAGATTATTCCATGTAATATGATGTTGCTTGGGTAATACCAATATTATTTTTATTGTTTCATCATACCTATGAAAAGCCTGTATTGTATGCATAAGAACCGGCAAACCATCCAAAAGCATAAATTGCTTCGGAAGTTCGGCGGCCATTCTTTCTCCCTTTCCACCAGCTACAATAATCACATATTTATTTATTTTTTCTGTCATTCTAAGTTTTCCAAAGCCTTTTTCACTTCTTCTTCCATCACAAAAAGTTTCTTTTTACAGACATTCAGTAATTCTGTCGCTTCTTTTATTTTTTCACTTACTTCATCCACGTCCAAACGGTCTTCTTCCATCATCCGAAGGATTTCCTGTAAACGATTATATGCTTCAGTGTAACTATGTGTTTTTGCCATTAAATTTCTATTTTTAGTTTGACAAAAATAATGATTAGGAAACTATTTAGCAAATCGGCTTCTCAAGAGTTTTCCATTCCATGAAAGAATCTTATTTTTCTATCTTCAATTTTTCGTTTTTAGTTTTTCATCTCATACATTTCATATATCTTTGCAAGTCAATATTTTCAAATCAAATTATGCAAGTAAAAATTGTCAATCAATCAAAACATGCTTTACCGGAATATGCAACGCTTTATTCTGCAGGAATGGATTTACGAGCCAATATCGATGAGTCAGTCACTTTAAAACCTTTAGAAAGAAAATTAATTCCTACAGGATTATTTATTGAACTTCCGATAGGTTATGAAGCACAAATTCGTCCACGAAGTGGATTAGCATTCAAACATGGATTAACCGTTTTGAATACTCCGGGAACCATCGATGCAGACTATCGTGGAGAAATCAAAGTGATATTAGTGAATCTATCCGATCAAGATTTCATCATCAATGATGGAGAAAGAATTTGCCAAATGGTAATTGCCGCACATGCAAGAGTAGAATGGAAAGAATCCGATTCCTTAGAAGAATCCGAAAGAGGCTCCGGCGGATTCGGACATACTGGTAAATAAATGATTCAAAAGAAAGTGATAAATAAAAAAATAAAAAATTGGATTTTCTTGGCATGTTGCTCTGTCAATTGTTTTACTTCTATAGCCAATGAAATAAAAGATTCCTCTATTGACAATGAAAAAAATGATAGAAAATTCGATTATTTCTATTTAGAGGCACTAAAATTAAAACAAAACGAAAAACATTCAGGTGCATTTCAATTACTATCAAGATGTTTGGAAATAGACTCTACTTCTTCTGCCGCCCATTACGAGATATCAAATTATTACCTATTTCTGAAACGAGCAGATATGGTAGTAAGTCATTTAGAAAAAGCAGTTAAATATAGCCCTGAGAACTTTGACTACAAAATAGCATTGGCAAATGTAAGCCGAGAATTGGGAATGAATGAAGAAGCTGCAAAGACTTATGAAGAGCTAATAAAGAAACATCCGGAAAAGCCTGAACTAAATTATTATTTGAGCGACATATACATCAAACAAGGAAAAATCGAACAAGCTATCAAGGCTCTGGATATTTTGGAAGAAAATATTGGAATGAACGAGACTTTGTCCATTCAAAAATACCGGTTATACAGTTCTATTGAAAATAAAGTTGCGGCTAATAAAGAAATAGAAAAATTAGTAGAAAAATATCCACTGGAAGCAAAATATTCAATCATGGCCGGCGATTTATACCTGGAACAAAACCAACCGGACAAAGCATATGCGTATTATCAAAGAGCGTATCAAATAGATCCGGAAAATCCATATTACACAGTGTCAATGGCTAATTATTACGAATATATTAAAGACAAAGACTCTGCACAAAAACAAATAAATACCGCTCTACAAAATACTCGATTGGATATTGAAACCAAATTAGGAATATTAGTCCGATACATAGCATCGTTACAAAGAGAGAAAAAAGATACAAAAGGGGTAGATGCTTTATTTGAGACATTGATGGAACAACATCCGCAAGAAACAGATCTCAATATGTTATATGGTAATTTCTTAATGACTCAAGGCAAAATTGAAGACGCCAAATTTCAATACCAGATTGTAACAGAAGCTTCCCCTGAAGAAGAAGGAGCATGGATGCAACTATTGGGTATTAACCTGAAAGAAAATAAGATGGAAGAATGTATTCGTATTTGCAAAAATGCGCAAATGCACTTTCCTGAAAATCCAGAATTTTATTTTTATGAAGGTGTTGCCTTATATGGCTTAAAAAAATACGAAGAAGCCCTATCTGTTTTTCTTAAGGGAAAAGACTTGGTCAAAGAAGAAGATAACCAATTACTATCAGATTTTTACGGACAAATCGGAGATCAATATTATCACCTGAATCAAAAAAATAAAGCATATCAGTCATATGATAAGTCACTGATATACAACGATAAAAATATTAGTGTGATGAATAATTACGCATACTTCTTATCTTTAGATAAAAAAGACTTAGACAAAGCAGAAAGAATGAGTGCACAATGTGTTCAAATTCAACCGGATAATAGTACATTTATCGATACTTACGCTTGGATATTTTTTGTTAAAGGAAATTACTCTTTAGCTAAATTTTATATCGAAAGCGCATTGTCTAAAGGCGGAAGTAAAAGTGAAGAAATCATTGACCACTACGGAGATATTTTGTACATGAACGGGAACAAAGAAAAAGCAGTAGAGCAATGGGAAAAAGCATTAAAAATGGGTAAAAACACAGAAACCCTAAGAAAGAAAATCGAAGAAAAAACTTATTATGAAGATCCAAATGGGAAATAAATATCGGATAATATTTTACACATGCATGTTTTTATTCTTTTTCGGTTGTAAAACTGTTAAGGAACAACTTTCCATATCAGAAAAAAACAATTCGGAAATCATTCAGGCATTGATAGATAATTCCATCCAATTCCAAACTTTTTCAAGTAAATCTGACATTACATTTAAAACAACAAAAAAAAGCATTTCATCCAAAGCATCAATAAAAATCATCAAAGACAAACAAATTCAAATATCATTTCAACCCTTTTTCGGGGTAGAAGCATTTAAAATAGATTTATCACCGGATAGTGTAAAGATAATTGATAGAATCAACAAACAATATGCTGCAGAACGGATCGACGAATTATCAGGAATTTCTTCATTGAATTTTAATTTTTATAATTTACAAGCATTATTAACCAATCAATTATTTCTAGCAGGACAAGCAGAAATAAAACCTACAGATTACAGCAAATTCAAGATCGAAAAATCAAAAAATAAAGTATTGGTTCATGCTTCGGACCAACAAAATATCCAATATTTGTTCATGTGCAGTCAGACAGCCAGAATACAATCCTTACACATTTCATCTTTCAAAAACACAAATTCATTACTTTCTATATATGAAACTTTTCAATCTACAAATACATCTCAAAGTTTTCCGATGTCAATGAACACAACATTAAAAACAGCATCTTCAGAAAATTTCCAATTAAATTTTCTTCATTCAAAAATAGAAATCAATAAAAACTTGAGCATAAATTCCGGTATCCCGGACAAGTACCGACGGATTCGTCTTACAGATGTATTTAGCATCATAAAAGGAATTTTATGAAAAGAAATGGAATAATCATATTACTTTTATTCGTTTTTATCGGAATATTTCCTCAATCTTCTGGTAAAATCAAAGAATTAGAAAACAAACGCAAAGAAACTTTAGCGGAAATAGAAATAACTAACAAATTATTGCGTGATACAAAAAAAACAACTCAAACACTCTTAAATAGGCTCGATCTACTCTCCGATCAAATCAAAAAGCGGAAACAAGTTATATCACTTTTGAATGATGAAATAGATATTTTAGATTCTTCGTTGAAAGAAAAAGAAAAAAACATCCAATCATTAGAAAATGATTTATCCATTAAACGAAAAGATTATGTTGTTGCCATACAAAAAATGCAACGCAAACATCTCATGCAAGATAAACTATTGTTTATTCTTTCTGCAGAAAACTTTTCCCAATCATACAGAAGATTACGTTATCTGAAAGAATATTCTTCATTTCAAAAAATTCAAGCACAAGAAATTATTCAAAAACAAGAAGAATTAAAAAAGCAAAAAATAATATTAGAAAAAGGGAAACAAGATAAATTAGTATTGTTAGAAAATAAAGAAACTGAAAATACGGTGCTTCAACAAGAGGAAAAAGAAAAACAATCAGAAATTTCTGATTTTAAAAAGAAAGAAAAATCATTACAAGAAGAACTTAATAAGGCAAAAAAACAAGCACAAGCATTAAACCGACAAATAGAAAAAGCCATTGAAGAAGAAATAAAACGTGCTGAAAAAGAGGCAAAAAAAGCAAAAGAAGCAGAAAAACCTAAAGGAAGTGTCAGTAAAACAGAAGAAACAAACGGATATACCATGACCAAAGAAGCTAGAATTTTATCCACAAGTTTTGCTGAGAACAGAGGTTCTCTCCCATTTCCAATCAAAGGGATGTATAAAATTATAAGACCTTATGGTGATTATAGACATCCAGAAACAAATATTACCATGAATAATCAAGGGATAGACATTCAAACTACTCCAAATAATAATGTATATAGTGTTTTCTCGGGAGAAGTTACTTCTATATTCGTACAACCCGGATATAATAACTGTATTATTATCACACACGGAAATTACCGTACCATATATATCAATTTAGACGAAGTTTCGGTAAAAAAAGGGATGAAAGTTTCTTCCGGACAATTAATTGGAAAACTATATACAGATCCGGAAAACAGTGGCACTTCAATTTTAAAGTTCCAAATAAGAAAAGGAATTGAAAAATTAAATCCAGAAATGTGGCTAAGATAAAAAAATATGTAAAAAACCTGTTTCAATCGGAAACACTTAAAAATTGTGCTGTTCTATTAAGTGGAAATGTATTAGGACAAGCTGTTTCATTGCTTGCTTATCCCATCCTGACTAGATTATACTCACAAGAAGAATTTGGTATTTTTGCATTATTTAGCTCCGTAACGGGATTACTTGCTATCCTCACTACATGTAAATACGAAGAAGGACTTTTAATCACAAAGAACACAAAAGAAACAGATAATTTATTAGGATTTTCTTTGAAGATTTTGATTATTTTCTTTGTAGTCTCTTTACTTTTCCTAGCCATTTTAAAAAATCAAATATTTTCCTTTTTCCATTCAGAATCTATTGCTCCTTATTGGCTCTATATTCCTTTTACTGTTTTTTTTACCGGTTTATTTTATATTTTGACATCACTTGCCAACAGAAATAAACAATACAAAATCATCGCATCATCAGGATTATCTTTTAATATTTCAAGTACTATTTCAAAAATTATCCTCGCTCTCTTAGGATGGGGAAAAATAGGGCTTATAACAGGAAACCTCATCGGACAAATCATTGCCTGTTTTTCTTTCAGCAAACAAAGAAAAACAATCAAAAAAGTACTCAGAAAAGACTTTTCAACACAAAAAGCAACCGGAATCGCATATAAAAGTTTTCCTCTGTATAATACCCCTCGTTCTCTCATTAATTTTTTATCTGGGAATTTACCTTTTTTACTACTAACCGGTATATTCGGCAACGCTCAATTAGGTTTATTTTCTTTAGCTTTTACGGCTATTTCCCGTCCGCTTACACTTATTTCAGGTTCTTTATACAATGTTTTTTTTGAAAAAGCCTCCAACTTAAAACGAAAAAATGAACCCATACTACCTTTTTTGAAAAAATATCATCACAAACTGTTTCTTTTCGGATTACCTCTATTTATCTTAATGTTCATTGTAGCAACACCAACATTCAAATTTGTATTCGGAAATGGTTGGGAAGAATCCGGAACATATTTTCAATATATTTTACCATGGATGTTTGTTTTGTTGGTATATTCTCCCATCTCTTTCATTCCAATACTCTTCGACAAACAACATATCAATTTATATATAGAAATTTTATACCTTTTACTCCGCTGTATTGCCCTTTATATTGGGATTTTCTATAATAATTTTCATCTAAGCATCATATTATTTTCCATTGCAGGATGTTGTGGAATCTTAATTCGTTTTATATGGAGTCTTTTTTTAGTCATCAAATACGAAAGAAGCCATGATTAACGTCAATTTATCATGTAATAAAGGATATAAATGGTTTCATAAAAATGACATCTCTATAAAAGGATATGCTTTCACCCAAGAAAACCAATTACTGAAAAATGAAGAATTTGTGAACTTCTTCACCAATATATCTTCTTTTTCTCACTTCCAGGAAACAGTAAAAAGCCTGAACGGAATATTTTCAATTGTTATTAAAAAAGAGCAAGAATTATGGGCTACTATTGATCATGTACGTACATTTCCTCTTTTTTATTATCACAAAGAAGATTTTTTTGCAATCACTGATAATCCTGAGTCTTTGAAGGAATACGATATTCCTCTTTCTTTAAATGAAGACAATGCCATTTTATTGGCTTATTCGGGATTTGTAAATGGAGACAAGACATTATTAAAAGACGTTTCCCAGCTAATTGCAGGAGAATCCGTTTGTTTTGTGGAAAATGAATTAAAAAAAGAATTTCACACCCTATATTTAACCGATGAAATAAGTTCCAAGACCTATGAAGAATTAAAAAACGATCTCAAAGAAATATTAAACAATGTCGGATCAAGAATGGTAAAAACCTTAGAAAACCGTCCCGTTGCTATTCCTCTAAGTTCCGGTTTTGACTCTCGTTCCATCGCTTATTTACTGAAAAAAAATAATTATCAAAATTTATTTTGTTTTACATATGGTAAATCAAACGGAAAGGAATTAAAAAACGCACAGAGAACAGCAGAAAAATTAGGATATAAATGGCTCTTTATCAACTACGAAAAATATTATGAAACTCCTTTTATAGATAGTCCTATTTTCAAGGAATATGTCAATTTTTCAGCCAATTATTCCAATAAATTTTACATGCAAGAGTTTTTCTCAATATCAGACTTGATCAACAACCAACACATCTCCAAAGATACGGTTTTTATCCCCGGGCATACCGGAGCCATTGCCGGAGGAAATCTCAAAAGTATAATGTCAAACAAAAACTTCAAGGTAGAAAATTATATTCTGGAAAATGATTTTTCTCTCGTTTATCCTAAAAAAAAAGAAAGAAAAATTATACGGAAAGCGATAACTCCTGTATACAATGCCGGCAATAAAAATATTCCTCGATTTTTAGTTTTCGATAATTGGAATCTTCAAAACAGACAGGCGAAATTAATGATCAATTCTTCCAAAGTATGGGATTTTTTCGGATACCAATACTTACATCCGTTATGCGACAAAGAATTGTATTCATTTTTTATGCACATTCCATTTGAATACAAGCTTCATAAAAAGTTATTAAAAGAAACTCTCGCTGAACTTTTTTCAGCATATGGAATCTTTTATCCCGGAGAAGAACAATTCCCCTCAGAAAAATTATTAAAAAAAGTAGCATTTCGGAAAAAGCTAAAAGAAAAATTTCCTATTCTCAAACGATTTATCAATCCTTGGAAAGGAGATTCCTCCGGTAGCCGGGGATTTGCAAAAGAATTTTTAGGAAATCTTGAAAAAGGAAAAACTAAAAGGAAAATATTATCTATTAATGGCATTTATTCCGCCTGGTACCTTCAAGAAATCAGAAAACGACTAAACCATCTAACAAATTCAGATACAAACTAATAGCATCTTTAATCTCTTCTAATTTAATATATTCATCAGCAGTATGAGAACGTTTTGAATCTCCAGGACCTATCTTTACCGATGGAAATGGTATCAAGGCTTGATCTGAAAGCGTAGGTGAACCAAAAGGAACCTTTCCCAATGATATAGCTTTTTGTATAAATGGATGCTCTATCGCTATTTTAGAAGAATTCAAGCGAAAAGAACGTGGAATAACCTCACATCCGGCATGTTGAATAATTATCTCATAAAGTTCTTCATTAGAATAACATTCATTACTCCTCACATCAACAATAAATTCACACTTATCAGGAACTACATTATGTTGGGTTCCTGAATGAACAACAGTCACCGTCATTTTTACTTTACCCAATAGATCACTGACTTTTTGAAATTCATAGTTTTGAAACCATTCTATAGATTTAATCGCCTTATAAATAGCATTTTCACCTTCATCTCTTGCCGCATGACCGGATTTTCCATTGACTATACAATCCAATACCATCAAACCTTTTTCCGCTATAGCCGGTTGCATTTGTGTCGGTTCTCCAACAACAGCAAAAGTAATAGAAGGCAATTCTGGAATTACACTTTCGATCCCGTCTTTCCCCGAAATTTCTTCTTCACAAGATGCCAAAAATATTAAATTGTAAGCCTGTTTCGTTTCTTGCAAAGCAATAAATGTATGTAATAAAGAAACAACACTTGCTCCTGCGTCATTGCTCCCTAATCCAAAAAGTTTCCCATTTTCTTCGGATGGAACATATGGATTCCTAGACCAAGTAGCTACAGGTTTAACCCTATCAATATGAGAATTTAATAGTATTGTTGGTTTATTTTCATCATAATCCGGAGAAAAACACCAAATATTATTTCCCTTTCTGTGTGGATTCAACAATTGCTCAAACATGTATTTTTCCAACATATCAGCCACATCTTTTTCCTCCCGACTCAATGAAGGAATTGCAATCATTCTTGTCAAAAGATCAATACTGTTTTGATATAAACTTTTTTCATCCATCGATTTGATTCTTTCAAGAAACTATACTATTTTTTGATTTTATTATTTGAATAAATTAACCGGAAAACGAGCAAATTCTACTCTTGTATAATATTCTGGAGAACTTCCCCATTTTCTGAAAAAGTTGGCTACTCCTGGAATATTAGAGCCTTCAAAATCAAATATTTTAATTTTCTGGCAATAATTTCTGATAAAAGCATCTATAAAAAAATGTTTCGCTCCCATCTTTCTTCCTTCTTCTGTTTGAGAACTAAGAATATGATAAGCCCGATCATGGCTCGTAAGAAAAAATCCGGAAGCATTCACAGTATCAACATCATCTAATAATTGACAAACAATAAGGTGACCCCTTCGTTTAGCTTCTATCATTAAATTTCCCACCCTTACATAATCTTTTTCCCTATAAGGAGTGAGATATCCGTTCCATTTCTTGTAATGTTCTAATACTGCCTGTATATCATTAGTTTCAATCAACCTAAACAAATTCTCTTTCTTGAGTTTATTACGTGCATCAGGTTTATACCCAGACCTAATTCCTTCATAAGAACGATCTATGTCCAAAATATAATTAGTACGTCGGGTAAACTTTACTCCTTTCACAGACAAAGTGCCCAAAAAATTGATATTCAAATTAACATATTTGAATCGGGCAGGGATATCCCTCAAAAATAACCGAACTATTTCCTCAGAAATTTCTCTTTCAGAAAAAATTCCCAATAGTTGCACAAAATAAGGATTCATTGAATATGTAATGCCATATTTAGAATCATAAGGAATAGGCATTATGTATTCATAATCACCACAAACCAATGCATCCCAACTTTTTGCAACAATATCCAAATACCAGGAATAAGCATAAATTCTACCATTAGGAGCTTTTTCTATTAATTCATCCCAACGTTTTTTATCTATTTCATGGTTCTTTAAATAGTCTATTTTCATATTCGGAAGTACCTTCCAATCATAAAATTACAGGCAAAGGTAACCAATCATTTTAAGATTTATGCATGTATTCCGGAATAAAAACGTACTTTTGTGCCATATTTTTTAGATCAAACAAATGGAATATCATCTTTTATCAGAGCTTATTCACCAACAAGCTGAAATTCTTGGAGACAAAGAAGTAATCAAAAGTCGAAATAAACAAACCGGCAAATGGATAGGCATCTCTTGGAAATCTTTTTCATCTAAGATACTAAAATTATCAGAAGTCTTGATAGAATGGGGAATTAAAGAAGAAGAAAAAATCGGCGTATATTCTCAGAATATGGAAGAATGCCTGGCAATAGATTTTGCTGCTTTTTCCATTCGAGGAATTACTGTTCCCATGTATGCTACGAGTTCAGTCTCTCAAATACGATATATTATCAAAGAATCTGAAATTTCTCTACTTTTTGTTGGTGAACAGTTTCAATACAATAATGCATTCGAATTGATTCAAAACGGAGAATTAAAACAATTAATCATTTTAGATAATGAAGTAATTAAATCTCCACAAGATACTTCTTCTATATATTTTGATGATTTTATTAAAAAGCCCACATCTTCCTCATCTGAACTTGAGAAAAGAAGGAAATCTGTTAAAGAAGAAGATATTGTACACATCATATATACCTCTGGTACTACAGGAGAACCCAAAGGAGTTATCCTTAACCACTCCAATTACATGGAAGCAATGAAAATACATGATATCCGATTAGATTATCTACCCAAAGATGGACTTTCAATGTGTTTTCTTCCATTAACACACATTTTAGAAAAAGCATGGAGTATATATTGTTTACACAAAGGGTACTCTTTAGCTGTCAACCTGGATCCTCGAGAAATTCAGAACACCATAAAAGAAGTGAAACCCAACGCCATGTGTAGTGTCCCACGTTTTTGGGAAAAAGTATATGCCGGAGTACAAGAAAAAATAGAAACATCCAATCCTTTTGTTAAAAGAATCTTCATCGATGCTATAAATACCGGAAAAAAATATGTTTTCAGATACAGAAATAAAGGCAACAAAGCTCCTCTAGGACTGGAAATTAAATTCTGGTTTTACAATAAAACCATTTATAATATGCTAAAAAAAGCTGTTGGTATCGAAAATGGGACAATTTTTCCATGTGCAGGTGCTCCATTATCCGATAACATTAACAGTTTTATCCAATCTGTAAATATTCCTTTAATATACGGCTATGGATTAACCGAAACAACAGCAACAGTAAGCTGTTTCCCTCATACCGGATTTTCTATCGGTACAGTGGGAAGAGTCATGCCTAACGTAGAAGTTAAAATCGGGGAAAATGATGAAATTCTAATCAAAGGAAAAACCATCATGCAAGGCTACTATAAAAAACCGGAAGCTACAAAAAATGCATTTACGGAAGATGGTTGGTTTAAATCTGGTGATGCCGGATATTTAACAGAAAGCAATGAGATTATTCTCACCGAAAGGATAAAAGATTTATATAAAACATCTAATGGAAAATACATCGCTCCACAACAAATAGAGACACGATTAGCTGAAGATAAATTTATCGATATGGTAGCTGTTATCGGAGATAAGAGAAAATATGTCACAGCATTGATAATTCCTGCATTTCCTGAATTAGAAGCATTTGCCTCCGAACATAGAATTTCTTATAAAAACATGGAAGAACTTTGTAAAAATCAAGAAATACAAAAATTGATTACTTCCCGTATTGAGCCTCTACAACATGAATTAGCAAATTACGAACAAATCAAAAAATTCACTATCATTCCCCAACCTTTTACTATTGATTCAGGTGAGTTGACTAATACGTTAAAATTACGTAGGTCTTTCATTTTGGAAAAGTTTAAGAACGAAATAGAAAAAATGTATAACATATAAATTATAATGATAACGACAGACCAATTACGAGACGTATTGGAGCGCGAGTCAGCGCTGAGGGGGTATCTTTGACATCGATGCAAAGACCATCCAATTAGAAGAAGAAGAACTTCGCACACAAGCACCGGGTTTTTGGGAAGATGCTAAAAATGCTGAGGTGCAAATGAAGAAAATAAAAGAAATAAAATCTTGGATTACTATTTATAATGAAGTAAAGTCTGCAACAGAAGAACTTCAGTTAGCATTTGATTTTCTGAAAGAAGAATTAATATCTGAAGCAGAATTAGATGCTACATATAATCATGCAATTGAATCTCTTGAAAACCTCGAGATGAAGAATATGCTTCGTCTGGAAGAAGATCATTTGGGTGCTGTATTGAAAATCAATGCTGGTGCAGGAGGAACAGAAGCACAAGATTGGGCAGAAATGCTATTTCGCATGTATTCCAGATGGTGTGAAAGTAAAGGTTATAAAATCACTGTAACCAACTGGTTGGACGGAGATGATGCCGGAATTAAAACTGTAACCTTACAAGTAGAGGGAGATTATGCTTACGGGTATTTGAAAAGTGAAAACGGAGTTCATCGTTTAGTTCGTGTTTCTCCATATAATGCACAAGGCAAACGAATGACCTCTTTCTCTTCTGTTTCAGTGGTTCCACTAGTTGATGATACGATCGAAGTAGAAGTCAATCCAGGCGACATTACTTGGGACACTTTTCGCTCGAGTGGTGCAGGAGGACAAAATGTAAACAAAGTAGAAACTGGAGTTCGTTTACATTATAACTATAAAGATCCTGATACTGGAGAAACCAAGGAGATTGTAATCGAAAACACAGAAAGCCGTTCACAATTCGGGAATAAAGACAATGCCATCCGTTTATTTAAATCACAACTTTATGAATTAGAGTTAGAACGTCGCCGAAAAGCGACTGCAAAAATTGAGGCTAATAAAAAGAAAATCGAATGGGGATCGCAAATCCGCAGCTATGTTTTCGACGACCGTCGGGTAAAAGATCATCGTACCGACTATCAGACATCCAATGTCAATGCTGTAATGGATGGTGATATTGATGAATTTATCAAAGCCTATTTAATGGAATTCGGAGGAGAAGAATAAAAAATTAAAAAATAAGAGTGAAGAATTAAGAATTATTCTTGTATTTTTCAGGATTATTATCTAATTTTGCACTCGCTTTTCAACCTTAGAATTGAAAAAGGTCCCATAGCTCAGTTGGTTAGAGCACCTGACTCATAATCAGGGAGTCCTTGGTTCAAGCCCAAGTGGGACCACCTAAAATCAAGCAGTTAAGATGATTTTCTTAACTGCTTGATTAATTTATACCATAAGGATATCCGCAAACCATTAAAATGCGCACAAAAATAAAAAACATAATTAACCGAGATTTGGTTTAATGTTTATATATTTGCAAATAAAACAAATAAATGAGATGGTTTATCTTATAACATATGATTTAAAAACTCCAGACGGGGACTATAACTCTTTATATGAAGAGATTAAATCTATTGGAGCAAATGAAAATAATTGTCATCCATTAGAATCCACTTGGCTTATTGAATCAGACTTATCTGTAGAAGAAATTTATACGAGAATTAAAAGTAAATTAAATGAAAAAGATCTTATTTTTGTCGTCAATATCACACAGCAAAAACGACAAGGATGGATGCCTAAGATAGCTTGGGAATGGCTCTATAAACGTGAATAATATCTTCTCTATTATAAATGATTACTGAAATATCTCTAAAGAACTTCAAATGTTTTTCTGAAGAAAAAACATTTACATTTTCTAAAATAAACCTTTTAACTGGAATAAATGGTAGAGGTAAATCTTCTTTATTGCAGTCAATGCTTTTAATATCTCAAACATTTCGAAAGAAAAATGATCCCCAGCAACTCCTTATTAATGAAGAATGGGTTCAATTAGGAAATTTCAAAGATATAA
>JAVBMM010000101.1:0-7685 GCA_031552425.1 Bacteroidales bacterium
TAAACGAAATTTCATTGGAATCTACCGGATGCATCTTACCATCGTAAACAATCACGCGAACGTCACGTGCATAAGAACCTGTTAGTGGTCCTTGCTCCATCCGTCCTGTGATACCTTTGAGAATAGCAGGAAGAAAACGGGTGTCTATACTTCCTCCTACAATACTATTCACAAAAACAAGTTTACCTCCCCATTCTAATTTAATTTCTTGAACATCCCGAGATTGTATCTTAAATTCTTGTCCGTTGAATTTGTAAATTTCCGGAACAGGTACTCCTTCTGTATATGGTTCTACAATTAAATGTACTTCTCCGAACTGTCCGGCGCCTCCGGATTGTTTTTTATGCCTGTAGTCTGCACGGGAACTTTTGGTGATAGTTTCTCTATACGGGATTTTCGGTTCGAAAAATTCGATGAGAAGTTTATCGTTATTTTCAATTCTCCATTTTAATGTTTTCAAGTGGAATTCTCCTTGTCCTGAAACAATGGTTTGTTTTAATTCTTTAGAAGTCTCTACCACCCAGGTAGGATCTTCCGCGCGCATTCTGGTAAGGATTTCGCTAAGTTTTTCCGCATCAGCTTCATTTACCGGTTTTATGGCGCGGCGATATTTTGAATTCGGATATTTAATGAAATTGAATTTATTTTCGCAACCTTTGCCGTTGAGCGTGTTTCCTGTATTTACATCTTTTAGCTTTACAGTGGCTCCGATATCTCCGGCTACAAGCTCGGTCACTTCGTTACGAGTCTGTCCGGCCACAACAAATAATTGTGCGATGCGTTCTTTAGAACCTCTATCAGCATTTGTCAGATCGTCTCCTGATTTGATCTTTCCAGACATTACTTTGAAATAAGAAACCCTTCCGATATGTGGTTCTACGGTTGTTTTGAAGAAGAAAGCGCTTGTTGGTCCATTGGGATCAGGAATAATTTCTTCTCCTTCGGAATTGGTAAAATGGGGCATTTCATTTACGAAAGGTACTACATTTCCTAAAAATTCCATTGTTCTGCGAACTCCCATATCTCTTCCTGCACATACGCAGAATACAGGAAATATCCCTCTTGCTACTAATCCCTTTCGAATTCCTTCACGCATTTCATCTTCTGTCAAGCTACCTTGGTCGAAGAATTTCTCCATTAGGCTTTCGTCATTTTCAGCAGCAGCTTCTACAAGAGCTTGATGTAAGCTCTCTGCTTTATCTTTTTCAGAATCAGGAATTTCCAGTACCTCCGGAACGCCTCCCTCAGGTTTCCATTGATACATTTTCATTTTTAGAACATCGATTACAGCATTGAATGATGGTCCGCAATTGATAGGGTATTGAACAGGAACAACTTTTCCTCCGTAGGTTTCTTTTAATTGGTTGAGTACATTATCGAAATCACATTTTTCATGGTCAAGTTGGTTGATAATAAAAATAACAGGCTTATTAAGTTTTTCAGTATAACGGAACATGTTGATGGTTCCTACTTCCACTCCATATTGTCCGTTGATAACCATCAAAGCCGTATCAGTTACATTCAAGGCAGAAACTGCTCCTCCTGCGAAATCGTCCGATCCCGGACAATCAATGAAGTTCAGTTTTCTGTTCATCCATTCTACACTGAATACAGTAGAAAAAACAGAATATCCATATTCTTTCTCAACAGGAAAATAATCACATACGGTATTTCCGGCTTCAACAGTGCCTCTCCGTTTTATAACTCCACTCTCGTAAAGCATAGCTTCAGCAAGAGTGGTTTTCCCTGACCCTGAACTACCAATAATGGCAATGTTTTTAATTTCGTTTGTTTGATAAACTTTCATGATATTTGAATTTATCGGATTAAACAATAGAGATTGTTTTAATATGTTTTCACATAAGGGCGCAAATTAGAAAAAAATGTGGTAAAAAAGAATAATGGAAAGATGTTGTATAACATAATTAGGAAAAGAAGTAACTTTGTGGCATGGCAGGTCTTTATATTCATATTCCTTTTTGCAAAAGTCGTTGTATATATTGTGACTTCTTTTCTTCTGTTTCTTTCAAAGAAAAGGAATTATATGTAGATGCTTTGTGTAAGGAAATAGGATTACAAAAAGATTTTCTTGAGAATCAGAATATTGAAACAATTTATTTTGGGGGAGGAACTCCTTCGCTGCTAACAGCAGAAGACTTTCATAAAATATTTGTAGCCATTAATCGTGTAAATACGGTTTTATCCTCAGCTGAGATTACATTGGAAGCCAATCCGGATGATATTGATTCTTCATATTTAAAGAGCATTTCAACATTACCTTTCAATAGAATTAGTTTAGGTGTACAGAGTTTTCGTAATAAGGATTTACTTTTTATGGGTCGTCGGCATGATGCTTTTAAGGCTATTGAAGCTGTAAAAATTTGTCGTTCAGTTGGATTTAAAAATATTAGTATTGATTTGATTTATGGTTTACCGGAACAAACTTTGGCTGAATGGAAAGAAAATCTTGACATTGCTTTGTCATTGAATGTAGAACATATTTCTGCTTATCATTTAATTTATGAGGAAGGAACAAAACTTCATCAATTATTAAGGGACAAAAGGGTCAGGGAAATAGATGAAGAATTAAGCTTAGAAATGTTTTCTGAGATGATACATCGCTTGAAGGAAGCAGGTTTTATCCATTATGAAATTTCTAATTTTGGCTTACCGGGATATTTTTCCAAACATAATTCTTCTTATTGGACAGGAAAACATTATTTAGGAATAGGGGCTTCTGCACATTCATATAATGGTATCTTCAGGCAATATAATATACATTCGATAGCTGATTATATTACTGAAATAAATCAAGGAAATATTCCTGCGGAGAAAGAAATTATGGATGAAAATGCAGCATATAATGATTATATTATAACCGGTTTGAGAACAATGTGGGGCATTGATTTATTACAAATCAAACATGCTTTTGGAGAAGATAAAAAGCTTTATTGTTTGAAACAATCACAAAAATATATAGATAGCAGAGATTTACTTGTCAATGGAGATATATTGACATTAAGTGACAAAGGGGTTTTTCTTTCTGATGGAATTATGAGTGATTTGATGTTTGTGCCATGAAGGCATTATAATAATGTTTATCTCCTGTTACTTCTTCACCTAACCAATCCGGTTTTTCAAAGGGTTCGTTTTCCGATTCCAGCTCCAATTCAGCTAAAATCAATCCTTCATTAATTCCTGTAAAAATGTCAATTTCGAAAGTGTGTTTTCCCGCCGGTACGTAACAACGCTCTTTTTCAATGATGGGAAATGGGCTCATCTTGAGTAACTCCCGGGCATCATTTGCAGGTATTTCATATTCAAATTCTCGACGGGAAAACCCATTCGAGTTGGAGCCTCCTTTGATGGTTAAATAGGCTTTATCATTTTTGATTCTTACCCGGACAGTTCTTTCTTCAGAAATACAAAGATAAGCCTGGGCGATATGGGCCGAATGCGTTACAAACGGCCTGAAATCGCCCTTGACTAAAAATTTACGTTCTATTTCTATCGCCATGATTTATTTATATCCTTTTCCGTAAGTAAAAGAAACAGGAATATATACAGGGCTTGTAACAACTTGTCCGCCGATACTCATACTTGGACGTAGTTTGACTGTTACTTTACTTGGAGTATCACTTAATCCTACGAAATTATATGCCATGTTTTTAACTGCATCTGCTGACTGTCCGCTCAATACTTTTTTCAAATCGAAAGACATTTGAACTGGTAGCCCTGAAGTTCCTCCTGCAGGAACAGATAATTGTTGGTTTAGTATTCCCTCGGTCATTTGCACATTATCAATTTCAAGAATGTATTGAAGTCCACTCAATGCTGCAGATTGTGCTCCGGGATTTTTTACATTTAGGTTCAGTGTAAATTGTAAGGGAAGCGAACTTTTCGAAAATGCCGATAAAAGACTTGCTGCAGAAAGAGGATTCAAGGATGTTAATGAATTGACATTTTGTAAATCTACTCCTCCTAGATTCAAACTGGAAATTGAATTATAAGAATACTGACACTGAGTAAGGTTGTAAGCGCCACCTACTGCTTGTTTTGCCACATCGCAGGAGAAAATTACAAGTGCAAGGACTAATAAAGAGATTACTTTTTTCATGTTGGTAAAATTAAGTTTATGTTTTAATAAAAGTTTGTTATCTAATGGTTATCATTGTTGCGCCGAATCCGTATTCTTTGAAAGATGCATCTTGGTATGGGTAATTTACGTATTTCTTTTTTAATTCTTCAAGGATAGCGTTACGCAATACACCATTCCCTTTTCCGTGAATGAATACGATCTTTTGCCCTTTTTTATTTTTGAATCTTTCCAGTGTTTCATGGAACTTGGATAATTGGTAGCTTAACATATCTGAATTAGACATACCCGCTGTAGTGTCTAATAATTGATTGATATGTAAATCTACTTCTTCTATGGGGTTAATAGCTGCTTTTTTTTGCGTAGGCTTTTGGTGAGAAATATCTACTTTTACTTTTTGCATCATAGCCTCTTGCAGATCTGTAGATGATATTAACATTTTCCGTTCTGGAATATCATTAATTACTAATGGATAAATTAAGGCATCATCTTCAAAGAAATCATTTTCCCGGAAACAATGAAGTTTGTAAAATTTAACCGGATCTATTTTTAATTCGATGCTTTGTGCATTTTTTAGCGCAAAAGGTTTATCTTTTTTGAAAGCAATGAATTGTACACAAATATGCTCCAATTCATTCAATTGCTCTTTGTCAAATTCGTGAATGAAAATTTTAGTGTTGGGTTCTATCAATCCGTTAAAGATATTTTTCCAGGCATTGTTTTCACACGACATATAGTTGATGTACAAAAAATAATTGCTGTCGTTCACGAAATAAGTTTCATAGGTTCCATAACCAATGCTTTTAATATCCTCAGGAAGAAAAGCAATATATGTATTTATTTTATCTCTTCCGGGAAGTTCTACCGGAGCAAGTTCTTGTTCTATTCTCTTTTCTGGTTCCGGAGGTATATTTTGTTTAACGGATGGGACTTCTTTTGTTTGTATTTTAGTATCTGGATCTTCAATTACGATACATTCCCGGATCAATACCGGTGTTTCAAAACCGTCTTCTTCTTCAACTAAAACAATATCTTTTCCTTGAAAACTTCTTACGATTCCTCCTCCGATGCTATTTAAAAAACGAACTTTATCCCCGATTTTCATTTTTTGTCTTTTTTGAACAAAGGTAAGTATTTCTTATATTTTTAAGACAATTCGTTCTCCGAGTTGTTTCGAAAAGATCTTTTGTGTTTCTTTGAGATGTACCAATTGTTTCATTAACTCAGGAATTTCATTAGAATCAGGTTGATCTTGTAATTTCTTGATAGTATGGTTTATATCTGAAATTTGTTTTCTTAAAGAAGCTTCTTTAAGTAACATGATATCATAAGGAACGATTTCTATTAGACGTTCTGATTCTTCTTCAGGTTTTTTATATTTGTAATGGTATTTGCTTAGGGTATATTTATCACTTGTTAACTTGAAAGCTAACTGACTTATTTCATGATCAGGATGCCGGAGAAAATAAGTTTCGGCTACAAATGTTTCATCTGCAGATTTTGCCAACGCCTCATCCAGAATTCTTTTGTGTAAAGGATTTAGAAAATCCAAATCATCGGAACGAAGATCATCGGCGACATATTCCACTACTTTGATGTGATGTATCTCTTTGTTTTCTTCGTTTTCTGTGGAGTAAAGGATGCGTTCTCCGAAGCGAATAACATAACGTAAAATAGCTAATTCATAAGAATCAAAAGGATATTTATGAATAGCATGGGAGGTATCTTCTTTTTCATTTATTGCAGGAGGGAGAATATTTTCCGTTGAATTTATTGAAGTTTGATTATCCGGAGTAGGAGTAATTACTCTTTTTTGTTCTAAGATAGTTTTCCTTTTTTTAGAGATTTCGTTTAACAGAATTTTTTCATCTGTTTCTAACATCTGAGAACATTCTTTTACATAAACAGAACGGATAATTTCTTCGGGAATGATAGCAATACTGCTGACAACATCGGTAATAAGTGCTGCTTTTTTAATAGGATCTTCTCCCGCTTCATCCAATAGTAATTTTGTCTTGAAACGTATAAAGTCCGATTCGTTATCATTGATGTATTGGGTGAAAGATGCAGCATTTTGTTTCCTGGCAAAAGAATCAGGATCTTCTCCGTCAGGAAGTAAAACGACTTTTACGTTCATTCCTTCTTCCAGAAGTAAATCAATCCCTCTCAAAGCCGCTTTGATTCCGGCGGCATCTCCGTCATATAAAACGGTAATATTATGGGTAAAACGTCGAATGAGGCGGATTTGTCCATGAGTTAAAGCGGTTCCTGATGAGGCTACTACGTTTTCTATACCTGCTTGGTGCATGGAGATAACATCTGTGTAACCTTCTACCAAATAGCAACGGTCGTGCTTAACCATTGCTTGGCGGGCAAAGAAGATTCCGTAAAGTTCATTACTTTTATGGTAGATTTCACTTTCCGGAGAGTTGATGTATTTGGCAATTTTATCTTTTTTCAGTATCCTTCCTCCGAAGGCAACAACTTTTCCGGAAAGGGAATGCACAGGGAACATGACCCTTCCACGGAATCTGTCTGATAAAAAGTTATTTTCTCCGACAATAGCCAATCCTGTTTTTTCGAGAAAAACTTGTTTATATCCCGCGTTTAGGGCTTGCCTGATGAAAGCGTCTTTTGCTTCCAAACTATATCCTAATTGAAATTTTTCAATGATATCTTCCCGAAAACCTCTTTCTTTGAAGTATGAAAGTCCGACGCTTTTTCCTTCTACATGTTCAAAGAGATTGGATGTGAAATTTTTTTGAGCGAATCCGTTAAGGATGAACATACTTTCCCGGTCGCTTTGTTGTTGTTTCTGTTCATCGGTGAGTTCTTCCTCTTTGATTTCAATACCGTATTTTTTTGCTAGAAATTTCAGAGCATCTGCGTAGGATAATTGCTCATGTTTCATTACAAAATGTACCGGCGTACCGCCTTCTCCGCAGGAAAAACATTTACAGATATTTTTAGCCGGGGAAACATAAAAGGAAGGGGTCCTGTCTTCATGAAAAGGACATAGGCCAACATAGTTCACTCCGCGTTTTCGAAGTGTAACAAAATCAGAAACGACGTCGTATATTTGAGCGGCATTCTGAATACGGTCTATTGTTAATTGATCAATCATAGAAATGATAGTACAAAACTATAATTTTTTATTGAACCCGTTTAAGTTTTTAGGAATTACTTTTAGGTTAGGTTGCTTTGATCTTGGTGAGGTTTGCTGTGCAACCTAACGTGAACGAAGTGAACATTCGGTTGGAATAGTGGAACAAGATGTTGGAATAATACAATAAATTATCCATCCCGGTACTTATATTTGTAACCTCAATGATGTCATACAACTGTTCGCCGGTAAGGAAGCCGGAAGAAGTTAAATAAAAATACATAAACCGTTACTCTACGGTAATGTCACAGGTACATCAACTTGTGAGAAAAAGGGCTTGGAAATATTTTTCCAGGCCTTTTTTTGTATCATTTTATACGAAAAACCCTTCCTTTCTTAATAAATATAGTAGGGCTGTAGAAGCATTATAGCCTTACTATAAGGGTCATATAGTCCTACTACACGACATTTATAGTCCTACTATAA
>JAVBMM010000077.1:0-4953 GCA_031552425.1 Bacteroidales bacterium
CATCTTCAAAATCAATGGGAGCATAATCGTATTTATCTTTATCTGCGAAATTTCTTTCCTTCAATTCTACAATCCTTTTCATCAACGGATGTTCCAAATGATGTTTCATGGAAGGATTATCTAAAAAAAAGTTTGCCATGATTATTTATTTTTTTAATTTGTTTGTGTTTATGAAATTGTTATTCATCCAACAAGAAAAACTGGTTGAGCATTTCCCTGAAAGTATCACAACCATTTATATCCCGTTTAGGAATGATATATACAACCCCTTTGGTATTATATAAGAAAAAATAATTTTTATCTTCTTCCCATTGAACGATTTCTTTCCAAGACAATGTTTTCGAATTATTATCGGTTTTAATGACAATTTGTTTTTCATCAAACGTCATTTCCCTTGGGCCGAATGCATCTTTATTTCGAGATTGTAAATCCAAGGCCATATTTCGCAATTGATCCTTTGATTTATTCTTGAGAAAAAAGAGATAAAAAATTAGAAAAAGAAAAACTCCGGAAATAACCGTAACCAACGATGCTTCATATTTTAATAGGTAGATTGCATTGAGGATAACTAATAGTCCGGCAATAATACCCAACAAAGGCATTAAGATTTTATACAAAGGTGCTTTCTTGCCTTTATAATATTCTTGAAATGCAATCCAATCATCGATGGTTAAGTCAAATAGAATTTTCATTTACTGTTTTTCTTATAATATTTAATCATTTTAGGAATAACAGTCTCCACTTCTCCGGTAATCACATAATCTGCCACAGTATTAATCGGTGCATAAGGATCATTATTAATGGCAATGATCATAGAAGATTCTTGCATACCGGCAATGTGTTGTATTTGACCTGAAATACCGCAAGCAATATATAACTTAGGACGAACGGTTACACCTGTTTGACCTATTTGTCTTTCATGTTCGGCATAGCCTGCATCTACAGCAGCGCGAGAGGCCCCGACTTCTCCGCCAATAGTATTAGCCAAATCGTAAAGTAATTGGAAATTTTCTTTGGATCCCATACCATATCCTCCCGCTACAATGATTGGGGATGATTTGATATTTACCTTTGATTGTTCTATGTGACGTTCTATAACTTTCACCACAAAATCAACATCTGAAACATACTTTGTGACATCATGTTTAATGATTTCTCCTTTGTAAGAATCATCCAGAATTTCTTTTTTCATTACACCTTCGCGTACTGTTGCCATTTGTGGACGACAATCGGGATTGATGATAGTTGCTACAATATTTCCTCCGAAAGCAGGACGTATTTGATACAACAAATCTTTATATGTTTTATTATCTTTCTTTTCTTCGTGATCTCCGATCTCCAAAGAAGTACAATCAGCCGTTAAACCGCTTCCTAAAGCAGAAGATACACGAGGGCCTAAATCTCTACCTATACTGGTTGCTCCCATCAAAGCGATCTGTGGTTTTTCTTCTTCAAAAAGTTTAACCAAAATAGATGTATGAGGAAGAGAGGTGTATGGATATAATTTTTCATTGTCGAACAAATGTAAAACATCCACACCGTAAGGAAATACTTGCTTAGAAACATTTTCCAATTTATGAGCAATTGCTACAGCCTCTAACTTACAATTCAGCTTATTTGCCAACGAACGGCCTTTGGTAAGAAGTTCCATGCTGACATCGGCTACCATGCCATTCTCTATTTCGAGATATACAAATAAATTATTCATAATATTTATCCAATTGTGTGGTTATTAATCAATTCCACCATCAACTCTTCAATGTCTACATCAGAAGAATCATAGCTTTTACTTTCTTTAGCTTGGAAAACCACATTCTCTATTTTTTTTACTTTAGTAGGAGATCCCGACAACCCGCAGGCATTAATATCTGCTTTCACGTCTGCAACACTCCATTCTTCCATATTAAGATACGGACGAGCGCTGTAAAGTTCTTCGTAATCTACTGCTTCTGCCTGTTTTTCACTGACAGTACGGGCATGTTTATATTTTTGAAGTAATTTAGCATTACGAGGACGGCATTCCGGAGCAGAGCTGTTTACAGTGATCACTATCGGAAGCTTTCCCTCGACTACTTCCACTCCATTTTCCAACCTGCGTTTCACTGTGATTTTCCCTTTATCAACAGCAAGAATTTCTTCTGCATAAGTAATCTGTGGAATAGATAATTTTTCTGCTACCTGAGGACCTACCTGAGCAGTGTCTCCATCAATAGCCTGACGTCCGGAAACAATAATATCAAAAGCTCCAATCTTACGGATAGCCATTGACAACGCATAACTTGTAGCCAACGTATCCGCTCCTGCGAACGCTCGGTCGGTCAACAAATAACCTCCGTCAGCTCCACGGAACAAACCTTCACGGATAACTTCTGCTGCACGTCCCGGACCCATAGTCAACAAAGTGACAATAGAACCTGGGTACTTATCTTTCAAACGCAATGCTTGTTCTAAGGCATTCAAATCTTCCGGATTAAAAATAGCCGGTAAGGCGGCACGATTCACCGTACCATCAGCTTTCATGGCATCTTTTCCCACATTACGAGTATCAGGAACTTGTTTTGCCAATACGACAATTTTTAGACTCATATCAATGATATTAAATTTAGTATTACTCTTTGTTACATTTTGTATAAGAGTGCAAAGGTAAAATTTTTAATAAAGAAAACAGGATTCTTTGTTAAGATTTATTTTATAGAATACAATTAAGTTTATGATTTTTTTAATTCTTAAGTTGAAGAATAATTACGCCATCATAATCTTCTGATGTGTATTTTTTTATCATTTCCTTATTCTTCACTATTTCAATTTCTCTGATAAAATCAAAGTTCAAGTCATTAATATCTGATACTGCCACTCTTTTTCCATTCAACAGAAAAAGCATTTTTTCATTTGCACTGATTAACTCCTTTATCTGCTCTTTAATCGGCCTGGTAGAAATAATGATAGCTCCATCTTTCGCTGCTCCTCCATATATATTTTTAGCACTTTTCCAATCCAACGAACGGATATATGTGATGTCTTTTTTAGATATCGGTAATTTATTGCTGCTAAGTTCAACATCATGCCGATATGGCTTACCATCTACAATAACGAGAGGATATTTCAATACTTTATTTTCTTTCTGTAATTCATCAATATAATTAATCAAATATTTTTTGTCTTGCCCATTTCCGGATAATAAATAGCCATTGGAAGCACATGATGTTAAAACGATCAAGATAAACAGAAGAAATTTCAAGGTTTTCATAAAAACATATTTAATTGAGACAAATTGAGATTAAAATCATGCAATTATAATGCAAAAATAATTTATTTACAAATTTATCCGATTAAGGCTATGGAAAATTAGAAAAAATGGATTTTCTGATTACATTTGTAAACGAAATAAATAAATGCTTATGAAAAAAGTCATTCTTCTGTCCACATTTTTAGCTCTATTTTATGTCTTTTGTTTCTCCCAAGATTTCGAAATATTGAATCAAAATCCGGGATACAGTTTCGAGAAATCTCCTAAAGAATTTTATTTTATTTCTAAAGATCTAAATTCATCCAAAGGGACAAAAGTTGCAGATATCAAATTTTATGCGAAAAATAAAGGAGAAAAGGTATCCCTTGTTCCTGTTTTCTATTCTTTATGGAAAAATGCCAATAAATTAGGAGCCAACTCCTTTTTTATCAGTGAAATTACATATAATGATGATGAAAAAAGACATGATATCACTGTCGAATTATTTTTCCTCAATGATAATGAAATAGACGAAAACCTGGATTTATATCCTAAAAACCTAATTGTAATCATAGGTAATGTGAATACTTCAAATGCTGAAAAAGGAACATCTTTCAAATTAAATAAAGAGGCTTTCACACTATATCCCTTTCAATATATCACCTGCCAGAACGATATTGGAGAAAAAGCAAATATTCAAGTTGGGGGTGTAATTGGAGGAACATCGGTCAGTATAAAAGGAGAAGAGAATAAACTTCCTCAATTTTTCTCCCTCGGAGGTGTTTCCATAAGTCCTGCTATTGGAATTGCTATGGGCTCAGGAGGAACAGGAATGGGTGGTGGCATCTCATTCCGGACAGGAAGCGTTTTCCCTGTAGACATGAATTTAGGATTATTTTTAATGGAAATACTTAAGAATGAATAGATGATACTTTAGCAGTAAAACAATATAGGGTAAGGTTTTGTAAAAGGTAGTACTTTTCAGCGATTCTTTCCCTTTAGCTGAACTCCCTATTACATTATCTAACGGATTCATTGATGATTTTAAGAAGGTAGTTGAGTTTTATGGATATCTTTATAGCTAAAAATATAAATGAGTCTATTTCTTATGAATAAGGTTTTTATAATATGCATAATCATACTTTTTAATTTTAGTTCATGTGCTACTTTGGATCTTATTATATTTGGTGAAGAAGATTTATCTACCAATACTACTGATTTTGACTCTCCAGATCCAATCAATCTACCTTCTGATATAGTTTCTCAATGGAAATTAGAGTCTGTAAGAATTGGAATCTATGAAGATTTTATACCAATAGTAAATAATGATAAAACTCCAACATTAGGTATTTCTGGAGATGGTCGTATTGGTGGCCATGATGGATGTAATGGGTATAGTGGTAAAATAGTGATGGATAACAGTAAGAATATTATGTTTTCTGATTTATTATCTACACGTAGAGGATGTCCTCCCGATGTGTATTGGCATGATAAATTCTATAAGGCATTAAGTCAAATAAATAATTATGCAGCACAAAATAATAAATTGCTGTTGAAGAATGATTCACATGTGCTAATGGTATTTTCTAAAATAAATAGGGTAAGATGTGGTAATGAACTCAAAAATGACAGGTGATTTTATCAAAAAAAGAGCCACTTTTCAGCGACTCTTTCTTCTGTGTTGCGGAGACAGGACTCGAACCTATGACCTTTGGGTTATGAGCCCA
>JAVBMM010000150.1:0-4162 GCA_031552425.1 Bacteroidales bacterium
AGACAGACAAACTGCTTTAAGCTATCAAGAACGTTTCCCCGAATTAGATATGCAAACCGACATCGGATTTACACAAATACAATCTTGGGCTGTAAGAAAAAATTCCCCGGCATTGCTTGATTCTATCAATGGCTGGTTGAAAGTTTTTAAATAAAGTGCCCACTATATACGCCCAGGAAAAAGTGGCTAATATCAAGGTAAAGAATTTATCAATCCGATAAATATCTGTCAGATGTGTATCTTCAATATTGAACCCGCCTGATTTTAAAGCTCTAAATACAGTTTCACCAACGTTCTTTGTATATTTCTTGTGCATTGCATTCCCTGTTATTCGGGCTAAATGCGTATTTTCTTTGAAATGATTGACTAATACTACAATCAATTTCGTATTTTTGTCATATACTAAATCCGAAAATATAGAAATTATACAAAATGGAAATTAAATTAAAGATGCCGATGTTTGTGTTACTTATTTGTCCTTATATATTAGGGCAAGAAAAATACGAAGGAACACAATCTATATTTGATGTAGAACATAGCTTAACTACCTTAATACTGGCAGAAACAATACATACTACAGGAGGAGAATATCTAATTACAGATAACAAAAAAGTCGATAATGTAATTGTAAATGGTGAACAATTTGAATGTGAAAACAAAACTATTCTAACAATTTTGAAAAACGAACCTGCTTATATTAAGAAGGGTTGTTTTAATTTTTTCGCAAAGGAAGATTCGTTTGCAATTGAATTGGTCAATAAACCTTATGGCGCATATAAAAATTTAATTTATCCTTGTGAAGGAGTCCCTGAAAATTTCAGGGTTGAAGGCTTGCATGTTTTGATAAGTGGTAATCTTTTTAAATGTGGAAAATTTAACACTTGCTTTTCTGCGCCAAACGTCAGACTTATTCCAACTAATATATTTGAATTAAAAACAATAAAAATTGCCACAAAATGAAAAAAATAATCTTGAATATAATGATATTCCTGTTGTGTATTCATATACATGGACAGAGAAGGTGTGGATCAGATTTGAATCTTACTAAATTGCAACAAACTGATCCTGCAAGGTATCAGCGAGTTATGGATTTGGAAAACCGAATTCAGGAATTTCTGAATGCAACTACGCTTCGTAGTACCCAGCAACAATCTACGATTTACATTCCGGTTGTAGTACATATTGTTTTTGGCAATACTTCTCAAAACATCAGCGATGCGCAGGTTCATTCACAGATTGAGGTACTGAATGAGGATTTTCGCCGTTTAAATGTTGACAGAAAAAATACTCCAAATACATTTGCAAATGTTGCCGGAGATGCAAATATTCAATTTGTATTAGCAAAAAAAGACCCTTATGGAAATAGCACAACTGGTATTAGACGGAGATTTTCTAATAAAAATAAATTTTATCAGAACAACGAAGATGTAAAATTTTCTTCAAGTGGAGGAGAAAATGGATGGAATCCCCAAAGATATTTAAATATATGGGTATGTGATATTTGGAAAATAAATGATGATGGGAGCGAAGAAGAGTTGGCAGGTTATGCTCAGTTTCCAAGCGAACTTATCACCTCTCCTAATACGGATGGAGTAGTTATCAATTACAAATATTTTGGTCGCAATGGGAGTGCAGTGAGTCCGTATAATAAGGGACGAACGGCAACTCATGAGATCGGCCATTGGTTGAACCTAGTGCATATTTGGGGAGATGAAGACAATTGTACAGCAACCGATTTCGTAGATGATACACCCAATCAATATAGTCGGACTACGGGCTGTCCTTCTTTTCCTAAAACAGATGCTTGCTCACTGTTACCGGGTATCATGTTTATGAACTTTATGGATTATTCGGACGATGCTTGTATGAATCTATTTACTAACGGACAGATCGAACGTATGCAAGCAGTACTTTGGAGAGAAAGATGGATAATGTCAGCATACTCAAATTGTTATAACGGAATACAAGACTACGATAAGTATGAAACAGGAATAGATTGCGGAGGCAATTGTCCACCGTGTGGTGCAACTGCTAAAAATACTTGTTTTAATGGCATTAAAGATTCAAAGGAAACTGGTGTTGATTGTGGTGAAAAATGTTTACCATGTGAGTTAGGAGATAAAGTAGCCACTATTATATCTGTTGCAGACTGTGAATGTGGAGATGCTTATACTCCAGTAAACAATAACATAACACCTCCAAGTTTGTTTTCAGGTCAAAATCTTTTATACAAAAGAAATATCGTTAATGTTTCACATGGTAATATGACATTTCTAAAATCTGTAGGCAGGGAAACTTCTATTAACCATAGAAATACTATTAAAATATGCGGAGAATACCGAGCAAATGGGGGCTCCAAAGATGCCATTTCATACGAATCAATCCTTAAAGGAGGAACCTTCTTTGAAGAGGATGGAGTACAATTTTGTCCTGATAAGATGTATAAATTAAAATTCAACTATTGGTATAACTATGGAACTTGTATAAATTTTAGTTTAACCGATGGATTGGTTAATTCCGCAAATTGTGTTTTAAAAGAGGAATTTTGGGTTTATGAGTGTTCCTATTTTCGTTATTATGAAATTTATCAAACTCCCACCTCTAATTTACCGCAAGTTACTAAAAGATACAATATTGGTAATGTATTAGCAGTAAACCCACCCATGACTTGTCATGATAATTATGATGGTGATGTTACCAGTGTGTGGAATTCTCCTCGCAGGCCATACTTTGCAGATTATAGGTATACGGAAGTAACATTACTATTTAAACCTGATAATTACTATAAACAATTATGGGTGAATGGGAACGAGGTATTTTTTAATTCATTAACAATTGAGGAATTTTGTATTCCTGATATTGAATATAATTCAACTACTGCTAATATGCCAGATACAATAAAAGCATCCAATACGATAACGTTTCAGAATATAAATTATGAGCCGGCTAACGCAGTAGAATTGATTGCAGGAAATGCAATTATTATTAAAGACAGCGTTAGAATTGCACCTCAAAATCAAGGTTCTGTACACATGCGCATTGATGAAAACGTATGTTTAAATAACACTTTGCGATCGGTTAATATAGATGAGAATAGTTCAACAGAAACACTAGCAATAACTCCAATAGATGAAATTAAAACTGTGCAATTCGATGGAATAAAGTTATATCCTAATCCAACAACAGGAATTGTAACTATTATAGTTCCTAACGATGAAGTATCACAGATAAAAACAATAAGTTTATATGATGCTTCTGGCAGAATGTTGAAAAATAGTATTGATTTTATGGAAAATATATTGGATTTGTCTAACTTGAAAGATGGAATATATTTTTTGAAAATTCAAATGTTATCAGGACAAACAACACATAAAGTAACCATCAAAAAATAGTTCGAATTATTCTTCGAAATTAACTAACTCTTGTTTAGATATAGAATGTTTATTTTATTCAATAACATGATAGATTCGTTTTAATAATATAAATTTGTAGAATAATTTTATTAAATCATTTTTAAAACATGAAAAATACAAACCGGTTAATGTCAGCTATTCTTCTGCTGCCATAGAAGGAAGTAAAATAACGCTGGATATTCCTCTTACGAATGCTTTCCCAAAAGAATGCGGTGGAGGTTTTATTTATAAGTATACTTATGAGAGTTGGATTTCCCAATGTGGAAATCTTCCAATAAATAAAGAGTTTATCAAAATATAAATTCATATTAATTCTAATTAGATACAAATCAAAAAATAGTAATTTATAAAATCAATTTTCACTAATATTTAAGATCATGAAAACAACAAATCTTAAGACGCTTTTAATGGTATTTACATTTGCAGTATATAATCTATCTGCACAGACTTTATTGACTCAAGAAATTTCCAATTGGAATACTGTGTATCAATCAGGGTTTTTTCAATCGTATCAAGGGTTTAATACGCCAGCTACAGACTTTTGGTTTTGGGGACTCAATATAGGGCATGCCAGTAATGATGCAAATTCTCGTTACAATGGACAAATCCTTATTGCTAACAAAACTCACGAGCCTACAATGTATTTTAGGAGTACTGGTCCTGATGGAGCAGGTGTATGGGGAAAAGCTCTTGTTGAAAATAGAACTTTAACCATATCTCATCCGGAACCTTTAGCCCAGAATAAGAAT
>JAVBMM010000190.1:0-11740 GCA_031552425.1 Bacteroidales bacterium
ATGAAAAATCTTTTACATTTAACTCGGGTTCATATTCATATTTTATGCTGTGGCGATAAAACCAATCGGCAATAAATTGTTCTGATTTAGAACGAACTTTTGTTCCATCAAGTGTTGTAAAATATTTTCCGTCAGTAACCCAAAACTTTGAATCAGGCTTTTGTATATGAATTTTGTCGATAATGTAATCTAAAATATAGCGTTTTAGCTGCAATAAATACTCCGTATCTTCACATTTCTCAATCAAAAGTTTATGTACAACCTCAAAAACCGTTTCAGGTGCGACATTCTTGTACAATTCATCTTCTTCATCTCGTTTCTCATCACCTATAACCTTGAATTTATTATCAAACTCATTTACGCCGTCATTGCGAAGAACTGCGTAACAAAACGAATGAAATGTTTTTATGGTTAGTCCGTCAATCCATTTATATTTTCTCTGTTGAATGTATCGTTCTTTGTCTTTTTCTTCTTTACTTTTTCTTTTGTCAAATAGTTGTTTTTCATATTCTCCACTTGCGTCTGCCGAAATAATAAGCCTGTCTATCATTTCGTTTGTTGCATTTTTAGTAAACGTAATCGCAAGTATGTTTGAAGGGCTTACACCCTTTTCTTCAATTAGGTAGATAAGTTTTTGCAAAAGTGTTTTCGTTTTTCCTGAACCTGCACCTGCAAGAACTAAAAGGCGTTTATCTTCACTAATAACCGCTTCTCTTTGCCGGTCGTTCAGACCAGCTAAATTAGTATTCGTTGTATTGTCTAATTTCATCTGTTTTTTTGTTTCAACAATCATACTGCTTCTTAATTAATTGTCAAGTTTTACAACATTGGTTTCAATACGCACTGTCCTGCATAACCGCCAACTTGATTGTTGCCGTCACAGAATGATACCAACCCTCTTATTTTGGGCATGGTTGGCGTACCTTCCAATGGACGACTACCGTACTTAGCCTTTCAAAAGTAAAGGTATTGAAAATAAACGTCATGAGGAATATCTAATCCTCTAATTATGCGAAATGCTTTTAAGCAGATTGTAGGGATGGTTGTAAAACGACATAAGGCAATCCTCGCTTCACAACGGCAAAACATCGGGCAATGATTTTGGCTTTTACAGCGTTGGCTATAGAGGATTTATGCTTCCATTCTTTCAGTTTGCACTGATAATAGGCTTTGATTTGTTAAGTCCTATTTCTATCAAGCGATACAAAGTTTTAGTCTATTGTAGCACACGGATTGCATGAATTTTAAAAATCTGTTCAATCTGCGTCATCTGTGTGCTACAATAAACCTTTATTAAATCGGTTTAAAAAGTACTGCATCTGCTACAAGTACATTGTTGGCACCTTTATTTGTAATTTCAAAATAAGCTTTTTCTCCTTCCGGTAAATTATATATTCCTAATGAAATCCATCCACCTCTGCTACTTGAGTGATCGAGAAACAAATCTTTATAAATGATTGTTTTCGGAATAATTTTGCTTCCATCGAATACAGAAACATTCATTTGATCTGTAGGATTTTTTACAGACGTTACATACATATAAACTTCATAGTTTCCTGCTGTTTTAATCTGAGGAGTATACCGTACGTTTTTTTCTACTTGACCTTTTTTTGATAAGCTATCTATTAGGGCATTGATACCATAGCAGAATCTGACTTTTTTGAGAATCCAATCTCCTGTCATTGTTACTCCATTTTCATCATTATTATCCATGATGATTTCAGGAGTACTACCGTCCATTTTCGGATTGGATTTTAATAAAGCTTGTAATTCCGGTACATTGACATCTTGAATGATTATATTTTTGTCTATTGCTTGACAAGCAGCTAAAGCGCCGGATTGAGCCAACACCATAAAGACAGGTTCCATACGAATAGATCCGTATGCAATGTGTGATGCGGAAAGACAAACAGGGACGATTAGATTGGTAATTTCCGTACGTTTGGGGATAATAGAGCCATATCCGACAGGATAAGGATTAAAACCTCCGATTTCAACATTTCCTTCATTTTTGACCATGCCATTTACTACATGTCTGTCACAGTTGTGTGAATCCATGGTATAAGCAGCCCAGCCCACAGCATCATTTACTACTTCTTCTGCCACGCAATGGTGTTGAGTCATTACTGCTTCTCCAATCATGCGGCGACATTCTCTGATATATAATTGATGAGAGAAATGATTATTATCCAGATACTCATCTTTCGGATATCCCCAGGTTTTGAATTCATTACGGATCGAATCCGGAATACGGGAATCGTTTCCTACGAAATAGAGTAATCCTTTGGTGTAGTCTTCATGAGCTTTGATTATTTTAGAACGTTCTTCATACGATGCTTCCGGATAGTTCCAGTTTTCACCAATCATGTCAGTAGAGAAGCCTCCCCGGTTGTTGATGTCGGTTTTATTATTTGGCATTATACTCCAAATAAATGCATCGTTTTTACTTTTCCAGGGCAAGACTTCTTTGATCCGTATCAAGAGTTCATATTTTTTCGGATCATAATTTTCAGGTTCAGTAATAGGAATCATATTTTCCGGATTGTTGGTAAGAGTGATGCGGTAATTGTAAGCTTGTACTTTTTTATCTCCTGTTCCATTGGCAAGTACCGGCTTGGAATTAATTCCATAAAGAAGCCCACTTTTTGGATCACCTTTTATTACATATGGGTCAACACTGTCAGGGAATTGGTGCTTGTCCATCAACTCTACTCCGTTATATGTTTCATTGTATTGAGCATTGGCTTCCCTTCCAATGGTATAAGAAACGCCTGCTTTAGCCATAAGATCACCTTCGTAAGAACAGTCGATAAACATTTTAGCTTTAACTATTTTTCGAGTTGATTTTTGTGGATTGGTCGAATCTTCAAGGGTAATTTCTTCGATGTTTTTATTTTTTGTATGTGCTTTGATAATTCGTTTTTCATACCAAACATTGACATCTCCTTCTTTGATATATTGATTGAAAACTTCTTCTGCTACTTTGGGCTCAAACGTCCAATTTTCAAGGTTGCCATAGTGGCTTCCAACCCGGCGGTAAAAATCAAGAGCTAAGCCTGTAACTACATATTTATTACCTATGTCGGTTTGTCCCAATCCCGCAGATGTCATTCCTCCGAGATGTTTTCCCGGTTCTATAAGTAAAACGGTTTTTCCTGCTTTCTTTGCTGTATAAGCAGCAATTACTCCGGCAGAAGTTCCACCATAAATACATATGTCTACTGTTTCATCAGCCGGCTTGTTAGCACATGAAGATAAAATACAATTGGAAATAATAATTAAAGATAATAGCAATTTAATTTTTCTCATGATGTTATATTAAATGATTAGTAAAATATTGACTTAAATTTTAAATGATAACTGAGCCTCCTTTTTTCAAGGTCTCACGAACATCTTTGGCATTTATTTTAGTTACTCCTTTGTTTTGGTTTAATGCTAAATAAGAAGTAACTCCGGCAGCTTCTCCCAATTGATTCATGTTAACCATTACCCTGATTCCTGAAAAGGCGATGATATCTGCATCCAACATTCTTCCGGCAAGCATCAGATTATCATATTTCCCTGGAATAATGGAACGCAGAGGAACCTGATAAAAGGTAGGATTTGTTGGAGTTTCCGGCCTCCATCTGCTCTTTTCCGTAGGATATCCAATTCTCATATATTTTTCCGTACCATCTAAGTAACGGAAAGTAAGCCCCGGTTTTTCTTGATGATGAATGTCCAAACGATAACTTCCATTGGCGATAGCATCATCAAACCGACGTCCATATAATGCATCATTATCAGATACTTGATACAGACATTTTATATGTCTGGTTTCTCTGATTCCTATGTAAGAAGGCAATGTTCCTAAAGAAATATGAGGATTTTCTCCGTATTTTCTTATCATGTCCATAATAGACCGGACTTGACGACGTCCTTCTATCTCAGCGCGTGTTAAATCATCAGCAATAGAACAATCTGCCCCGGAAATCTTTGTTCCTGCTAACATAGTAGTTTCAGATTCAGGAATAACACCTCCCCAAACAGAACCTTCCGGAATGTTAAATTCTTTGCGGTGTTTGTGTATCAGCTTAGTAACTTCATTTTTGTTGAGGTTTTCTATTTGTACGCAAGTGGTAGATGGTTGTAATAATTGTTGCGTATAGGTAGAAAGTCCTAAACGGGCACATAAATCTCCATCTCCTGTAGCATCAATAAAATATTTAGCTTTGATGATTCCTCTTCCGGATTTATTATCTACAATGACTCCGGCTAATTTTCCGGAACTATCTAAATAAGGTTCTGAAAAAATGGTATGAAGATAGGGCTTAACACCTGCTTCCAGTATTACTTCGTCTAATTCAATTTTTAATTCTTGAGAATTGAAACGGAAGGCGACACTTTCATTATTTTCGAAATAAAGGACAGCATTGCGTTTTTTTAGACGATCCATTAATTCTATGGTCATTCCACCAATGATTTGCTGTTTGAATTCCGTATCCATGATAGAATGCCATACATTGACCAAAGAACTTGTTGCTACTCCTCCAAAAGCGTTTTGTTTTTCGACAATGCTTACTTTAGCTCCCAACCGGGCGGCTCTTATGGCAGCAAATACTCCTGTACAACTGCCTCCCAGTATGCATATATCAGTTTCATCAATAACCGGTAATGTTTTGTTTGCTTGTTTAGGGGTATTGTGAGTGTTTGCCTTCAATTCAGAGAAGGCTCCTAAACTTAATGCACCAAAAGCTGCCTTGCCGAAAAATTTTCTTCTGGATAAGTTTTTCATATATTGATTTTTAAAATTAACGAGAACAAAAATACCATACAGTAAAGTAAGTACCGATATAAAATCGTTCAATTTTAGATTAATATTGTACGATTAAAGAGAGTTAGATAAAAGTTCTTAAAAAAGTTTTATCTTATTTCTCTGTTTTTATGCCTGATATGGAGGCTATTCCTAACGCTTGTTCGCCTCCGGCGCAATATATCATGTAAAAAGAGTTGTTTTTATCTTTGAATATATATGGGTCACGAACCTCGTTCAATGGCTTTTTTGCAGGACCACTAACTGATAGTTCGGGAGGTAGTGATGCTCCTTCCCAATTTTCACGGGCGGAGAATACTAAAGATATTTTTTCGTGTTTCCAGTCTGAGATGCCTTTCTTTGAAAGAATAATTTTAGTATAGTAAATTCTTTCCGGTGTATCAACCGTTGTTGAAAATAGAATATGTAGCATATTCCCTTCGCGATGACAGTGCATGTGGCGAATCTTAATAGGAACGGAAAGATTATTTTCAGCGGCGTATACTTTAAGAAAATCATCAAAATATCCTCGGTATCCTTTCCATAAATCTTTGGGGTATTGATATCCTTGGGTGAGAACACCTAATTCTCCTTTCTCAGGGGAAACAAAAAGGTCATTTTTGGTAAAAGTGTACCAATGATTATCATATTCAAAAGGAGCAAAATATGATGGTCCTAGTGTGACCGGGCGGATATTTTTATTGAAATCTAATCCGTCAGAAGAGGTTGATACGAAAGTTTTCTGACCGAAACGTTTCCCTTCCCAGCGGGCGTGTCCATGAAAGTACAGCCTGAAGTTTTTATTTTCATTGTCAATAATAACAATGGGAGAAGAAATATGCCCGTCGATAAGCAAGTTATTACCAAAATCTATCTTTTTTTCTGAAGAACCAGGCATGTATATACTTAGAACACCTTTTTCCCAAGGTTTTAAATCAGCATTTACTTTGTAAAGCGTCCAAGGACCGAGTATATTTTCCGCCCAGGCCAGTCGGATGTATAATCCTCCATGATGACCAAAATAAAGATAATAATTAGCTTTAGGATTAATTCTTTTGCTTCTATCTAACCAATCGGGTAAAGAAATTAAACATGGGCCATTGATGTTTTCCCCATCTTTACTATCTGCTCCGGCTTGCTTAAACATTTCCGGAGTTATGATGGGCTGATTGTTGTTTAACCTGGTTATCTCGAGAGATTGTGAAAAAACACTGGTTATCCCATTCAAACATAAAAGTACTGCTACAAAAAGATATTTATACATGGTATTAGTTTTAAGTTGCTTAGACTTTAAAATTAAATATTTAATGTCTTACTTTTTCCCTTGATGGAAAAAGTAACAAAAAAATCAAGGCTGCGTCCAAATGGCTAAAAAATACTACGTTACGGTTAAATAAAACCAAACTCGCATCTTCAATGCTCAAACAAGGTTTTATTCTTACACCTCCATTACGTATTTTTCTTAACACCATTTGCCCGAGACCGTTATATTTCCCCTTAAGTAAGTATTTAAAAGAGATGTGTCAAAAGATTGAAACGACTTTTGGCACAGTCTCTTTATGGAACAAATATAATGTTTTTTTTGAATTTAATCGACTACCCTGATTTTTATTTCTTTTATAACAGTTTTGAGGTCAGCATATTGAGAATTGGAGGCAACGAATGTTACTGTATACTCTCCGGCTTGCTCGTACATGTACGGATAAGTTGTCATACGTCCCTCAGCAAGTCCTTTTACCGGTTGGGGTTTATCCGGTGTATAAGCTTGTAAATCTATTGGAAAAGAGATTGCCCAATCATTATCTCCGAATCCATAATATCCTCCTCCGGGTTTGGGATAGCTTGTACTGCTGTTTCCCCGTATCCTGATATACTCATTGGTAGCACCTTCTAAAACCCATGTCCTGTGGTATTGGTTAGCTTCAGTTCCACTATAGTCATTTATAGCGTATGGATCCGGAGTATAAAAATTGAATGCCGACCATGCGGCAGTGGCAGTGGTTACAATTGTATCGGTCATTTCAGGAGTTTCATTGTAAATTCTGAGATTGCGGATATGCATTGTTCCGTTTTGTGGAATATCCGGAGAAACTTTATATAAAAATGCCAATACAAAAGGTTTATCCTTAAACTCAGATAAATCTACTACAGAAGATTTTTTGGAAACAGTATTACTTCCATCACGGCTGAAAGAAACATTGAACCGGTCGGTAATATCAGTCCAAGTATCCGGTTTTAAGATGTTATTAGCATCTTTAATGGAATCCCTTACATCCACTGCCTTGTTAGCTCCCCATTTTAAGGATAAATCTCTGGTCATTCCCGGGTATGTAGAAGAAACCATTACACGCATACTATCGTATACGTTGTATTGGGCATAGGCTCCGGAAGTTCCTAATGATCCCGTTTTTGTAAAGAACATTTTTGGGATTCCTTCCAGTTGAGTTCTGTTTCGATAACGATATTCTTGTCCAGGTTCTCCGGAATAGAAAGAAATTATATCCGGATTTCCAGAAAAAAGAAATAGTACATTGTCTTTATTACAAACATAAACATCTCCATCCATAGTCAGGATAGCTAATGGATCTATGGATACATCGAAGTCCGGAGTTTCTATATCGTAATTTTCGCAGGCGGTGAAGGCTAAGGCCATACCTATTACCAACGAGATTATATATTTTTTCATATCGATCATATTTTAAAAATTACCAATATTTATTTTGTTTCATATCTCTGTTCAGGTTGATCTCAGATTGCGGAATAGGGAATAGGTTGTATTTTTCCGTCATCCGGGAAGCTGTTATCGACATGGAAGATTTTATTCCTGCTGCTATACCGGAAACTCCCCAGCTATCTACATCACCGGCTGCTCTCATGTTGGATACAAAGATGCCCCAGCGTACCAAATCAAATTTACGAAGCCCTTCAAAGCAAAGTTCCCTGGCTCGTTCGTCCCTGATCACTTGCCTGAATGTACTTGGGTCACTGATTATTGGCCTTCCTACGGGAGTAGCGCCACCGTCATACAAAGGTACTCCTGCTCTTAAACGTACTTTATTCAGCGCTTCGTGTGCTTTGTTTGTCGGGCCGTTTACTTCGTTTTCAGCTTCCGCAAGCATTAACAACACATCGGAGTAACGAAGAATGGGGAAATTAGCAGAGGTATAATTTTTATGCCTGGGAACATTTTTTTCTTCTGTTCGTCTCCATTTATTGGCATAACGTTCTGTCAGATTCTTTGAATTTGTAAAATTTGTATTGTCAACTGTATTGGGAACTCCTGTAGTGCTATTATACGAAGTATATGCCGATATGGAACGGAAAAAACGTTTGTCTACAGGAAGTTTGCTTCCGGCATCGATTCCGGCATCTAAATATAGCTGCCATAGTAAAGGCCTGATACGCCATCTTCCGTAACAATATCCTAAGGTATTATTAAGGCCACTATCATTATTTGGGTTAAAACGGACTCCGGTATAAGATCCCACGTAACTGTATGATCTTCCTTTTCCCGGGTCGGTACTTGAATTTCCATGAAAATCAGCTTCGAACATACTTTCCCTGTATTGGGTATCATATTCATCAGCCATTAATTTTCTGAAAATCTCATCGTAACTTTCTTCCAAACGATGAGCATTGCTATTAACGACAGAATCAGCATATAATATGGCTTGTTCATACATACCATCCATTTTAGTTGGTTCTCCTGCCATTTTCAAGCATAAACGGGTTAATATTCCCCATGCGGTAGTTTGAGTTACACGGCCGCTATGATTATAGTTTTTAGCCGAATCTAAATACATAGTTCCCCACGACATATCTTCTTTACATTGTAGAAATACTTCTTTTTGAGGTGTCGGAGGAATGCTTACTTTGGTTATCTTTTGAGAAGAAAGAAGTTTTAGAGGAACATCTCCCCAATAACTTGCCAACATGAAGTGGTAAAAACCACGTAAGAAAAGCGCTTCTGCCCGGTATCTGTTCCGGAGAGATTCATCTATATCGGGAACGTGCATGTGTTCCAATAATTTATTGGCTCGCTCAATTCCTTCGTATAATGCATCCCACATATCTTTGATATTGGGTTGAGATGAATTGTAATTCCATCCGTAAACTTTGTTGACAGGAAGAACAGGAATATTAGTATTATTTGATTCGGATCTATAATAACCTAAATCATCGCTGATGGCTTCGTAAGCAAAGTTAGATCCATATAAATCCAGCGTTCCAAGTGGCAGATAAACTCCGGCTAATGCGCTTTTTATATCGCTTTCTGTTTGATAGAAATCTGACATTCTCATAAAGTCTTGTGGTTCCGTGTCTAAGTCCACGCATGATATTTGCCCTCCCCACAAAAAGACTATGGCTGTAAAAAATAATATCTTTTTCATTGTATTTGTTTTTTATGTTATTATTTCAAACTTAATTGCACTCCGAAAGTAAAAGTTCTTGCCCTTGGGTATGCCGACCAGTCGAATCCCGGAGTTAAAGCGCTATTTCTTACAGAGACTTCCGGGTCCATACCGCTATAATTGGTCCACGTATATAGGTTTTGCCCTGAAACATAGAGGCGTATTTTGCTCATAAACATTTTATTAGCAAATTTTTTGGGTACATTATATCCTAAAGAAGCAGTTTTCAAACGGATATACGATCCGTCTTCTATGGCATAAGAAGAATATACAGTTCCTGATCCATCGGTATAAACGGGAATATCGCTGTATGGATTTTCCGGAGTCCAACGGTTAGCGTAGTTGGCAAATTTGTTTCCTCCAAAACCGCCATTCATTTCAAAAGAATATTTATTGGCATTGAGGATGTCGTTTCCATAAGACCATTGCAGGAAGAAACTGAAATCGAAATCCCTGTAGGTAAATTTGTTGTTTAAACCACCTGCATGGTCGGGTGTTCCTTTACCGATTATGGTTGCATCCGAAGCATCAATAACTCCATCTCCGTTGAGGTCTTTGTATTTCATCCATCCCGGTTTCGTATTGTCTACAGCATAAGGGATTCCCGGCTTCAATACGGCATTATCACCACTTCCTAAAAAATCTTCATTTTTATAAGTACCTTCATATACATACCCATACATAAGCCCCAAAGGTTGGCCTACTCTTGAAATGTAACAAGGTAAATTATTATATGTACTGTTTATTGCGGATACGGTAGAAAGTATCAGATCCTCATTTTCAGCTAAAGACACTACTTTATTTTGATTGAAGCCGATATTAAAGGATGTTGACCAGGAGAATTTTTTGTTTTTAATATTTACCGTATTGATGGTAAATTCCAATCCTTGATTTTGTATGGTGCCGATATTTTTATATCCGGTAGGATAACCGAATGAACCGGGTAAATTAGCGTTTAACAATAAACTTTCAGTTACTTTTCTGTATAAGTCTGTAGAAAAAGAAATCCGGTTGTCAAGAAAACGTAAATCTATCCCTATATCGGTTTGTTTGGTTTCTTCCCAAACTAAATCAGGGTTTCCGATACTTGCTACCACAGAACTATTGATTGCTTCATCTCCGAAATAATATTTATACCTGGGGCCGGTAACAACCTGATCCATGTAAGCAAAATCGGATACACGGTTGTTTCCTGTCATTCCCCAACTGGCGCGTATTTTAGCGTCTGAAATAAATTTGAGATTTTTCATGAAATGTTCTTTGCTGAGGCGCCACATCAAAGCTCCGGAAGGGAAAGCGCTCCATTTCTTATCCGGAGGGAATTTAGAAGAAGCGTCGTTCCTTAAAGAGAAGGTAGCATAATATTTCTTATCATAATTATAATTCGCCCGGGCAAGGAAAGACATCATTGTCCAGTCGGATCTGACAGCTGTCATAGAGTTAAAGGTTCCTTCGTCCAAACCACTCATGCCAGTTTTCTCCCTAGGCAAATTTTGCATGGAAATAGCGTTTGAAATACTTCCTCCCGCTTGTTGCGTAAATCCGATTAAAGCGTCAATTCCGTGAACTTTATTAATCGTTTTTGCATAACTCAAGACATTTTCATTTAACCAACTATCCCGTTCACTATATGATACTTTACCGTTGACCCCGATTTTACTAAAGATGGGGTTTCCTCCACGGGTTTTGGAATTGTTATAAGCATCACTTCTATCATTTCTATAAACATATCCGATAGTAGGGCGGAATTTAAAGTTTTTCAGGAATTTGAATTCTGCATAACCGTTGGCAACCAAGTTCCCTTCGTATCGTTCCCGTAATTCATTTTTAGCCGAGTAGATAGGATTTACCTGATAGTTATTATTATGGTCTAGAGACTCATCTACAAAATCATCTATAATATCTTCTTCATTGATACTGCCTCCCATTACCGGACGGTATGCCCATGCATTTTGTAACAGGTTGACGGTTCCTTGTGCACCGGAAGCAGAGGGAGAAGTCCCATATTTTTTGGTATAGGTATAACTTGTGTTAATTCCCAAGTCTAACCAATCATATACTTTCTGGTCTAACGCTATACGCCCTTGTACCCGTTCATATCCTGAGTTGATAATAATCCCCTCTTGATTGGTATATGAAAGTGAAATATTATACTTGGTAGCCTTAGTACCTCCGTTCAGGGAAAGGTAATGTTTTTGAATAGGAGCGTCCTGGAATAAAAGGTCTTGAAAATCGACTCCGGTTCCCCGGTAACTTTCAAGAGTTCTTCCGTCGGTAAAATAATTTTTGTTCATATAATCAGTCCCTCTTACTTCTTGTTGGTATTGGATAAATTCGTAACCATCCATTACTTCCATGGTTTTGGCTACGGATTGTATACCAAATGAACCGGAATAGGAGATGATCGGTTTTCCTTCTTTCCCTTTTTTGGTAGTAATAATCATTACTCCATTAGCTCCTCTTGCTCCGTAAATGGCTGTAGCAGAGGCGTCTTTCAAAACTTCGATAGATTCGATATCTTCCGGGTCTATGACAT
>JAVBMM010000128.1:0-32291 GCA_031552425.1 Bacteroidales bacterium
TCCAAGCCCTTTTTCTCACAAGTTGATGTACCTGTGACATTACCGTAGAGTAACGGTTTATGTATTTTTATTTAACTTCTTCCGGCTTCCTTACCGGCGAACAGTTGTATGACATCATTGAGGTTGCAAATATAAGTACCAGGAAGGATAATTTATTGTATTATTAAAACATCTTATTCCACTATTCCAACCAAAGTGCTCGCTTTGCGATCTGTGAGGTTGCTTCGCAACCTGGTGAGGGTCGTTACATTCCCTGTGAGGCTTGCTCCGCAAGCTGTGAAGGGTGAGAGAGAGTGAGCAATGGTTAAGAGTTGGATTAGTATTCAGGCACCACGTTAGTGGTTGTATTAGCTCATGGAGAATGAGACATGGTTCGATCAAAAAATAGGACACGAATTGAATAAATAAAACGGAGTAAGATCTCTTAAAAAAAAGTGAGAAAAAGAATACAAAAAAGGCCTGAAAATAATTTTCAGGCCTTCTGCTTTTAATACTCTCTTTTAGTAGTTGTATTGAATATTTTTTACTGATTATCTTCTTTTTCAGGTCTTTCTTCTCTTGGAGGACGAGGAAGTAAAACTTTACGAGATAATTTGAACTTTCCACTTCTGGGATCAATATCTACCAACTTTACTTCAATTAGATCACCTTCTTTAATTCCGGATTGCTCTACGGTTTCCAAACGTTTCCAGTCTATTTCAGAGATGTGCAATAAGCCATCATTTCATGGAAGAAATTCTACAAAAGCACCATAAGGCATAATAGAACTCACTTTACCTTCATAAACTTCACCTACTTCAGGAACTGCAATAATACCTTTAATTTTTGCAGTAGCCGCATCAATAGATGTTTTATTGGTTGCTGAAATTTCTACACGGCCATAACCGTCGATTTCTTCGATGGTAACAGTAGCACCGGTTTCTTCTTGTATACCTTGGATGATTTTTCCTCCCGGGCCTATTACAGCGCCGATAAAGTCTTTCGGAATAATAATTACTTCAATTCTTGGAGCATGTTCTTTTAGATCAGCACGAGTTTCCGGCATAGTTTCCAGGATCTTTCCTAAGATATGCATACGTCCCTCTTTTGCTTGAGCCAGTGCTTTTTCCAAAATTTCATAAGAAAGTCCATCGACTTTGATATCCATTTGAGTAGCAGTAATACCATCTTTGGTTCCTGTTACTTTAAAGTCCATATCTCCTAAATGGTCTTCATCGCCCAAGATGTCGGAAAGTACAGCAAAGTTTTTTCCTTTATTTTCAGAGATTAATCCCATTGCAATACCCGAAACTGGTTTCTTGATAGCAACACCGGCGTCCATAAGAGCTAATGTTCCGGCACAAACCGTTGCCATGGAAGAAGAACCGTTAGATTCCAATATATCCGATACAATACGGATAACATACGGATAGTTCTCCGGAATCATACGTTTCAATGCCCGGTGAGCTAAATTTCCATGTCCTACTTCACGCCGTCCTACACCTCTTTGAGGACGAGCTTCTCCTGTAGAAAAAGGAGGGAAGTTATAATGTAAAAGAAATCTTTCTTTGTCACGGCATAAAACGTCGTCTACTATTTTTTCATCTAATTTGGTACCTAAAGTAACAGTAGATAATGATTGAGTTTCTCCACGAGTAAAAATGGAAACTCCGTGAGGGCCGGACAAACAGTCCACTTCCGACCAGATAGGCCTGATTTCAGTTGTTTTGCGGCCATCAAGACGGATTCCTTCATCCAGGATACAACGACGCATGGCTTCTTTTTCTACATCATGATAGTATTTTGCAATCAAAGCAGCCTTTGGTGCCAAATCTTCTTCTGTAAATTGAGATCTATATTCTTCTACTATTTTTTCGAATGCTTCGCTACGTTCGTGTTTCGCTTTGCCGGATTTAGCAACAGCATATACTTTATCATAACATTTATTTCTTACGTCTTTACGTAAATCTTCGTCATTTTCTTCGTGACAATATTCTCGTTTTACGGTCTTACCAACGGCTGTTGCCAATTCATTTTGAACCTGACATTGTACTTTGATAGCTTCGTGGGCAACTTTGATTGCTTCTAACATTTCGGCTTCAGATACTTCACTGAATTCTCCTTCTACCATCATGATATTATCATATGTTGCACCAACCATGATATCCATGTCTGCTTTTTCTAATTGTTCAAAAGTAGGGTTGATGATAAATTTACCGTCAACACGGCCTACTCGGACTTCAGAAATCGGGCCATTGAAAGGAATGTCGGAAACAGCAAGAGCTGCAGATGCCGCTAAACCTGCTAATGCGTCCGGCATGTCAATACCATCGCTTGAATAAAGTATAATGTTTACAAAAACTTCAGCATGATAATCGTCCGGGAATAAAGGCCGCAAGGCGCGGTCTACCAAACGACAGGTTAATATCTCATAATCAGATGCTTTTCCTTCCCGTTTCATAAAACCTCCCGGAAAGCGTCCGAAAGCAGAAAATTTCTCTTTGTACTCTACTTGTAAAGGCATGAAATCAACACCCGGATTTGCGTTCTTGGCAGCACATACTGTTGCCAGTAACATGGTGTTTCCCATGCGTAAAACTACCGATCCGTCAGCCTGTTTGGCTAACTTTCCGGTTTCTAAGGTAATGGTGCGTCCATCACCCAAATCAATCGTCTTAATAATAGGATTAATCATAAAATTTATTCTAACTTCTTTAAATTCGTGCAAAGGTAGTGAATACAAAGTGAATTTGAGCTATAAAATATGGAAATTTGTATGTATCAGAGAAAAACCGTAGGTTTGTGGCTTGAAATAAATATATTTATGAATTCAATTTTTAGATTTTTTCTTTCCGGTTTGTTGGTTTTAACAGTTGTTTCATGTAAAGAAAAACAGACATTTGAAATCAAAGGTTATGTTGAAAATGCACAAGGGGAAACATTATATTTGGAACATATCGGTATTGAAAAAATTGAATTGTCAGATTCGGTAAAACTGAAAAAGGGGGGTAAGTTTTCATTCAAACATGACCGCCCTGAATCTCCTGATTTTTACCGGTTGAGATTGAAAAGACAGTTTATAAATATTGGAATAGATTCGACTGAAATTGTAGAAATACAGGCAGGCGTTTCTGCAGGATTTGCAAAAGAATATAAGGTAACCGGATCAGAGAATTGTTTGAAAATAAAAGAACTAACATTGTTACAAATAGAAGCTAATAATAAATTCAATCTCTTGCAAAAAAATAAAGCGACCTTGTCTGATGAAGAATATAAACGGGAAGTATCGCAAATAACAGATCGTTATAAACAAGAAGCGAAAAAATATATACTTCAAGATCCGCTTTCTTCAGCAGCATATTTTGCATTGTTTCAACAGGTCAATAACATGTTGATTTTCAATCCGTATGATAAGGAAGATCATAAAATGTATGCAACACTTGCTACCAGTTGGGATATACGTTATAAAGATTCTCAGAGAGCAAAACATTTATATGCATTGGCAATGCAGTCGTTGAAAGTGATTCGGGGACAACGTGTGAATCATCATAAAGAAATTGAAGTGAAGGAGGCAACCAATTATTTTGAAATACAGTTGCCGGATTTGCATGATAATATTATCATGCTTTCTGATATTACTTCATCAGGAAGAGTAGTTCTCCTTGACTTTACGGCATATCAAACCCAATTTTCTCCGATACATAACATGTTTTTGGGCGAAGTATATGAGAAATATCAGGAAAAAGGGTTCGAAATATACCAGGTTTCATTAGATGAGGATATCCATTTTTGGAAAAATGTAGCCTCTAATATTCCGTGGAAATGCGTTAGAGACCAGGCAACCGTATATTCTAAAAATGCAGCAAAATATAATGTAAGGGAATTGCCGGCAACATTTATTTTTAATCGCAAGGGAGAAATTGTAAAACGTATTGAATCAACAGATTATCTGGAGGCAGAAATAAAGAAAGTGTTATAAAGCATATTTTTTTATTTGCTTTCTGAGAAAAGTTGTTATACCTTTGTACAAAATAATAGACTGGAACATGAAACAAAAGGGGTCCTGACCAATGGTTAGGATTCTTTTTGTTTTTTATATAAAGATAGAACAACAATAACAACAAATAAATTTAGGAGGACTTTAATTATGGCAATAAGTTACATGACCGAAGACGGTTATAAAAAGCTGCTTGAAGAGGTCAATCATTTGGAAAATGTAAAACGCCCCGAAATTTCCCGGCAAATAGCAGATGCGAGAGATAAAGGTGATCTTTCGGAAAATGCAGAATATGATGCAGCTAAAGAAGCGCAAGGATTACTGGAAGCTAAAATAGCTCAATTGAAAGGATTGATTGCTAACGCCAGGTTAATAGATGAAAGTCAAATATCTACTGATGTTGTGCAAATTCTGAATAAAGTAAAAATAAGGAACGTAAAAAATAATCAGGTTATGACCTATATGTTGGTTTCTGAAAGCGAAGCCAATTTAAAAGAAGGTAAAATAGCTGTAAATACTCCTATTGCACAGGGATTATTAGGAAAGAAAGCCGGAGAAACGGTTGATATCAAGGTTCCTTCCGGAATTATGACATTTGAAATCTTAGAAATAAGCATTTAATATAAACTGCTTGATTCGTATAAAATGGCAACAATTTTCAGTAGAATCATAGCAGGTGAAATTTCTTGCTATAAGATAGCGGAAAACGATTCGTTTTTCGCTTTTTTGGATATAAATCCTTTGGCAAAAGGGCATACCCTTGTTGTCCCAAAGCAAGAAATCGATTATATTTTTGATTTGGATGATGTTACTTTATCTGAAATGGTATTATTTTCCAAAAAAGTAGCAAAAGCAATCAAAACTGCCATTCCCTGTGTTAAAGTAGGAATGACGGTTATTGGATTAGAAGTTCCTCATGCACATGTACATTTGATTCCTATCAATAAAGAATCTGATATGTATTTCGGATCAAATAAATTGAAATTGGAAAAGGAGGAATTCGAAAACATAGCCAAGGCAATAGCTAAAGAATTTATTAATTGAATAAAGGTGTCTCAAAAGAAAAAATTAGAATACAGATAATGTAGATTGAATAGATTATCGCAGGCGTTTTGAGACAAGCTTTATACTACCTGTAATTTATCATTTTTACAGAATTCGTCTATGGACTATAAATTAACAGATTGGTTACCAACTACCAAGAAAGAAATGGAATTGCGTGGCTGGGATACGTTGGATGTTATTTTCTTTTCCGGAGATGCTTATGTAGATCATCCCTCTTTTGGAGCAGCAGTAATAGGAAGAGTTTTAGAATCAATGGGCTTAAGGATAGCTATTGTTCCTCAACCTAACTGGCGGGATGATCTGAGGGACTTTAAAAAGCTAGGCCGTCCTAATTTGTTTTTTGCCGTATCTGCAGGGGCAATGGATTCCATGATCAATAAATATACTGCGAATAAACGTCTGAGATCAGAGGATGCCTATACACCTGATGCACGCATAGATATGCGTCCGGAATATCCGACGATTATATATTCAAAAATACTAAAAGAAATTTATCCTGATGTACCGGTGTTGATAGGAGGTATTGAAGCTTCTTTGCGACGTTTGTCTCATTATGATTATTGGCAAGACAAGTTGTTGCCTGGGATTTTAATCGGTTCTCAAGCAGATTTATTGATATATGGGATGGGAGAGAAGCCCATCAAAGAGATTATCAAGGAATTACAATCTGGTAAAATAATTGAAGAATTAACCAATATTCCTCAAACTTCTTACTTATCTTCATCTGTAATCTCTGAGAAAGGGGATATTTCTCTATTTTCATATGAAGAGTGCTTGGAGGATAAAAAGAAACAAGCACAAAATTTCCGTCATATCGAGGAAGAATCAAATAAATATATAGCATCTCGTCTGTTGCAGGCTGTCGGAGACAAAGTCATAGTTGTAAATCCTCCTTATACACCAATGAATACAGAAGAAATAGATGCATCCTATGACCTCCCTTATACACGTTTACCACATCCTAAATATAAAGACAAAAAAATCCCCGCTTACGAAATGATCCGGCATTCGGTCAATATCCATAGAGGGTGTTTCGGAGGCTGTGCTTTTTGTACGATTTCTGCTCATCAAGGAAAATTTGTAGCTTCCCGGTCGAAAGAATCTATCATGAAAGAGATAAAAAAAGTGACTGAGATGCCTGATTTTAAAGGATATATCAGTGATTTGGGAGGGCCTTCGGCAAATATGTATAAAATGCAGGGAAAAGATTTAAATATTTGTATTAAATGTAATAAACCTTCGTGTATATTTCCTAAAGTTTGCATTAATCTCCATGCAGATCATCGGGCCTTGTTAGAATTATATCAAGCGGTAGATAAAGTACAAGGTATAAAAAAATCTTTTGTAGGAAGCGGGGTGAGATATGATTTGTTATTAAATGAATATCAGGACGGTTCTTTAAATAGATCTGCTTCAGATTATACTGTTGAATTAATATCCAAGCACGTTTCCGGACGTTTGAAAGTAGCTCCCGAACATACATCAGAAAAGGTGTTGAATTGCATCAGGAAGCCATCATTCGAATATTTCCTGAAATTCAAAAAAATATTTGATAAAATCAATAAAGAGAAAGAGTTGAAGCAACAACTAGTACCTTATTTCATGAGCTCCCATCCGGATTGTACTGAATCTGACATGGCAGAATTAGCCGTTATATCTAAATCTTTACATTTCCAATTGGAACAGGTACAAGATTTTACTCCAACCCCAATGACTCTATCTACGGAAATATATTATACCGGATATCATCCATACACACTTCAACCCATATATACTGCACACACAAAAGAAGAAAAATTAGCTCAAAGAAAGTATTTCTTCTGGTATGATAAAAATTACAAACAGCAAATCACCCAATCTTTAAATCGTCTGAAAAGAACAGACATATTGAAGAAATTGTTTCAATCTTGAAACAGAAAAAAGCTTATCGTTTATTTAATAATAAAGTTATTTTGGCATCTTATTTTTTCTTGATAGAAAAAGTGACAAAAAGATTAAGGCTGACGCCTTAGAAATTATTCCTTTTTTTGGACAGCAAAAAAGGAATGAAGAATTTTATACTAAATTAGCTCTTTCTTCCTTGAAAATTTAAAATACTTCAAACATTTTTTTAAATTACTTGTTTTATATTAAAAACGTGAAATAAAATTTTAAAGAATTAATAATTAAAATGAATGCGGTAATGAAAACAATTAGAAATTTATTATTAGTATCATCATTGGGAGTATTTGCTCTTACTTCATGTGAAAAGAAACCGGATTTAGAAGACTTAGATGGTAAAAATACGGTTACAACTAATTATAAAGAAGGAGCAAACTTCAATCAACAAAAATATTATGTAAGTGATAGTATTCTTGTAATTGGTGATAATGGAACTGGTGATGACCACTATTTTTGGGTAAATGGAGTTGATCCGGAAGCAACAAAAATCATATCTCAAGTAAAAAAGGATATGAATGAACGTAGTTATCAAGCTTTGGCTGATAAAGATCCTAGTGCAGGATTAGCTATTCGTTTGACCTATGTGGAAAATATTTATGCATATGTCACTTATTTTGATTATTGGTGGGATTACTGGTGGGGTTGGTATTATCCATACTATCCTTATCCTATAGTATATACTTATACAACCGGATCTTTGGTGTTGGATATGATAGACCTGACAGCACCTCCTACTCCTGGTCAAGCTCCAAATTATCGACCAATTATTTGGAATGGGTATATGACGGGCTTATTGACCGGGAACAAATCATATGATGGCAATTTGGCATTGCAAGCAATTGATCAAGCTTTTAATCAATCCCCTTATGTTGTTTATAGGTAATAATCAAGCAAATTGCGGATAATTATAATTATAAAATCAATAATATTATTCAATATGAAAACAAAAACAATAAATATAATAAAATTAAGTCTTGTGGTTTCATTATTTGCTTTAGTATCTACTGTAAATGCACAAGAAAGCAATATGGGAAATTCATATTTTTCCGGAGATTGGCAGTTCAATTCGCCTGTAGCTAACGATTTTAATGAAACGGCAAGTGGTTGGGGTGCAAATCTGGAATTTTTGCGCTTCATTACTCCTAATCTTTCAGCAGGAGTTTTCGTTGCATGGCATACGAATAATGAATATATTCCAAGGAGCACATATACCCAAGGAGCCACATCTATTAATACGGATGCTGTAAATTCATTATTCCAACTTCCATTCGGAGTGAGTGGAAGGTATGCTTTACTTGATGGAAATATTGTTCCGTATGCCGGATTAAAAATAGGAGCGATGTATAGCGAACAATATGCGTATTTCAATACAATAACATTATCTGCCAGTAATTGGGGATTTTATGTTTCACCTGAGATAGGACTTACTTTTTATCCGATGCAAGATCATCTGTTTGGTATTAACGTATCTGCATATTATGGATATGCTACAAACAAAAATGAAGATTTTAATATCAACGGATTAAATAATGCCGGCTTTAGGATAGGAGTATTAGTTAGATTATAAGACAAAGAAGTTTATTCAATATTGTTCTGGGCTTAATCCGGTTATAGAATATCCGGATTAAGTCTGGAACGGTTTTTAATCAGAAGAATGATGAAAATACTATTTATCAGTTTGATAATTTTATTAACAAGTATTAGTAACAATATAAAAAAGGAGGAAGAAATGAAATTTGAATTATTTAAATTACCGTATGATACTAACGCTTTAGAGCCGGTAATTAGTCAACAAACAGTGGAATTTCACTGGGGAAAACATGTTCAAACATACGTCACCAATCTAAATAATCTGATTCCCGGAACTGCATTTGAGAATGCTACATTGGAAGAAATTGTTAAGAAATCTGACGGAGCTATTTTTAATAATGGAGCGCAAGTCTTGAATCATCAAATTTATTTTGAGTCATTTTCTTCTCCTTCCAAAAATGGGACAGCTCCTACAGGTGGATTAGCGAAAGCAATTAATGAAACATTCGGAGATTTTGAAAATTTTAAGAAAGAATTTAATGCTGCTTCTGTTTCTTTGTTTGGTTCAGGTTGGGTTTGGTTGGCGAAAGATAAAGATGGAAAGTTGAGCATAGTAAAAGAAGGTAATGCTGGAAATCCACTCCGTAATGGCTTAAAACCAATACTAGGATTTGATGTCTGGGAACATTCGTATTACCTGGATTATCAAAATCGCAGGGCTGATCATATCAATGCTTTGTGGAGTATTATTAATTGGAAGGTGATAGAAAAAAGATATCAGGAATAAAATCTAAACATTTTCTAGATTATAATATAAAAGGCACGAAAATTTCGTGCCTTTTTAATTTAAAAATATTAAAAAATTAATTTACTTCGTCTTATCAAGAGATAGTAATTCATTAAGAGGTTTCATGACAAAAGCTCTCTCTTTGTATAAGGGGTGAGGAAGTGTTAATTCTTGTGTTTTCATTTCTAAATCATCAAAAATAATTAAATCTATGTCAATGATTCTGTCAATGTAAGATTCTTTTGATTTCTGTTTTCTTCCCATTTCCCGTTCTATGGCTTGAGTAATATATAAAACTTGTCTAGGTAATAAACGGGTTTTAATTTTTATTACCATATTTAGAAAATTATGTTGAGACTTAAATCCCCAAGGAGAAGTTTCATGCATAGAGGAAACAGCGCTTATGTCTCCAATTCTCCATTCAATCTGCTTTATAGCATGTTGTAAATGTTCCTGCCTGTTTCCTAAATTACTTCCTAAACTAAGAAAAACAACATGGGAAATTAAGGTTTCATCCATTGTTATACAATCAGCATGGCATCTCCGTATGCACCAAAACGATACTTTTCTTTTATAGCTGTTTGGTACGCATCCATAATAATTTCATAATTACCGAAAGCGCAAGTCATCATTAACATAGTAGAAAGAGGCATGTGAAAGTTGGTAATCATATCTGTTGCTACTGTAAAATCGTATGCCGGAAAAATAAATTTATTACTCCATCCATCAAATTCTTTCAAATGCCCACCTGTAGTAACAGTACTTTCAATGGTTCTCATCACTGTGGTTCCTACAGCACAAACCCTTTGGTTTCTATCTTTAGCTATGTTTACAGTTTTTGCAGTATCTTGACTTACAGACATTTGCTCGGAATCCATTTTATGTTTAGTAAGATCTTCTACATCAATTTCCCGAAAATTTCCCAGTCCACAGTGTGCAGTGACGTAAGCGAACTCACATCCTTTTATTTCTAGTCTTTTCAAAAGTTCCCGGCTGAAATGCAACCCCGCAGCAGGGGCGATAACGGCTCCTTCATTTTTGGCAAAAATAGTTTGGTAACGATCGACATCTTCTTCTACCACAGGACGATCTATATATTTTGGAAGAGGAGTTTCCCCTAAAGCAAATAGATTTTTTTTGAATTCATCATGTGGTCCGTCATATAAGAAACGTAAAGTCCTTCCTCGTGAAGTTGTATTGTCAATTACTTCGGCTACCATAGAATCATCATCACCAAAATATAATTTATTCCCAATTCTTATTTTTCTGGCAGGATCTACAAGAACATCCCAAAGTCTAAGTTCTCTATTCAGTTCTCTGAGAAGAAATACTTCAATTTTTGCACCTGTTTTTTCTTTGTTGCCATATAATCTGGCGGGAAAAACCTGTGTGTCGTTAAATATGAAAAGGTCTTTATCACTGAATTGGCTTAAAATATCTTTGAAAACTTTGTGGCTAACAGCTCCTGTTTCCCGATTAACTACCATCAATCTAGATTCATCCCTGTTTTTTTCCGGATATAGAGCAATCAACTCTTCAGGAAGATTAAATTTAAATTTAGAGAGTTTCATATATTTTGTTAATTTAATTATTTTTCAAATTTTCGAATAAACATTCGATTTCTTCAATAGACATACATTCTTTTAGGGAAATATCTCCTATTTTTGTTCGGGTTAAACTAGTTAAATGTCCTCCTGAACCAAGAGTTGTCCCAATATCTCTTGCTAATGCACGAATGTAAGTTCCTTTGCTACAAACAATACGAATAGTTATTTCCGGCATATTGTATGACAATAATTCGATATCTTCGATTTGCAATATTTTAGGTTTCAACTCTACCTGTACACCATTTCTTGCTAATTCGTATGCCCTTTCTCCGTTTACTTTGCAAGCAGAATAAGCCGGAGGAATTTGTTCAATACGTCCTATAAATCCTTTCAAATTTTCTTTTACCAGCTCTTCGGTAATATGTTCTGTAGGATATGTCTGATCAATTTCCGTTTCCAAATCAAAAGAAGGAGTCGTTGCTCCTAAATAAATAGTTGCAATATATTCTTTTGTCTGGTATTGAAAATTTTCAATTTTTTTTGTTGCTCTTCCTGTGCATATGACCATTACTCCGGTTGCTAAGGGATCTAAAGTTCCCGCATGTCCTACTTTGATCTTTTTTACCTTTAAAAATCTAGATATTTTATATCTGATTTTTGCGACCAAGTCAAAAGATGTCCATCCTAAAGGCTTGTTACAATAAATAATTTCTCCTTGCTGAAAATCCATCAGTAAATTTACATAATGTTCAGGTCATGCCCGGTTAAGATCAGTATCAGAAGGATACCACCCAAAATAATACGATAATAACCAAATGCTTTGAAACCATATTTTGTAATAAAACCAATAAAAAATTTGATGGCTAACATGGCCACGATAAATGCAATTAAATTTCCTACCAACAGGACATCCAAATTATTCATCAAGACTACTTTACTTTCAGGGTTGATCAATAATTTTAATAATTTGTAAGCAGAGGCTGCAAACATAGTTGGTACAGCCAAAAAGAAAGAAAATTCTGCTGCATTTTTCCTAGATAATTTTTGTGCAATACCTCCTACGATAGTTGCCATAGACCTGGAAACTCCAGGAATCATAGCTATACACTGTGCCAATCCGATAATAAATGCCTTTTTGGGAGTAATGGTTTGATCTTCACTGGGTTTGTTGAACCATGAATCTACAAATAACATCAAGATACCCCCTAAAATCAAAGTAATGGCAACTACCTCTACGCTTTCTAGCAACATATCAATTTTGTCATTGAACAAAAACCCCAATATGGCGGCTGGAATAAAAGCTATGAATAGTTTGACATAGAAATCAAAACTTTGAAAAAAACGTTTAAAATAAAGCACAATCACAGATAATATAGCACCAAACTGTATGATTACAGTAAATGCTTTGACAAAATCGGTACTGGCAACATTTAATACTTTTTGTGCGATGATCATGTGGCCGGTTGAAGATACGGGAAGAAACTCTGTTAATCCTTCAACAATTGCGATGAGGATTGTTTGTAACCAATTCATTTCTTCCATTCTTATCCTTTTAAATCATCTTCTTTATCCTTATTCTTTTTTAGGATAGCAACAGCTACTAACACAAAACCAACCATGGTTACTATAGGAGCAATAACGATTCTTCGTGTGCTGAAAATATCCGGATTAAAACCGGTTTCTTCAGTAGTAGCACCTCCTAACATTAGGCAAAATCCTGTGATGATGGTAATTATCGCAATCGCCAAAATGATAAAATTCTCTTTGCCTAAAGCAAAATCTTTTCTATTAGCCATGGGTATTTAATTGTTTATTTATATGTAATACAATTTATCAAATCTCATTCTCAAGTATCTGTTTACTGCAAAAAAGGTAGCTGTCGCAGAGATGATAACTCCCAATGTAATTACCGTTGCAAAGACGATGAGCAACATATTGATACTGATTAAATCCATGAAATTTTCAATTTCTTGAGATAAATAATAAAGTAATGTGCTTAATAAGGAAATAGCAATGATCGCAGCGATAATGCCAGCTCCGATATTACTCCAAATAAACGGCCGCCGGATAAAGCTTCCTGAAGCTCCCACTAATTTCATAGTGTGTATCAAAAACCTTTTAGAATAAATGGTAAGACGTATGGTATTGCTGATTAATGCAAATGAAATAACCATTAAGATAACAGATAATGCAAAAAGAATTATACTTATTCTTTTAATGTTTTCATTGACTACTTGCAACATGTCTTTTTTGTATAAAACGTCTTTGATGTTGGAATGTTGTTTGATTGCTTTTTCTATATAAGCTATACTGTCATTGTTAGCATAATTAGCATTTAATTTAGCTTCGATGGAAGGAAACAAAGGATTGTATCCTAAAAAAGTTTCGGGATTTTCACCTAATTCCTCTGATAGTTCTTTAGCAGCTTGTCCTTTGGAAATGAAAGTTGTGGATTTTATGTAATCAGTTGATTCTAACTGTTTTTGAAGCTCGAATATTTGAGCCTCTTTTGCGTTTTCATCCAGAATGATGGAAAAGGAAAAATTTTCTTTTACATATGATGAGAATCTGTTTGCAAACAGACCTAATAAGACAATTAATCCTAATAAAAAAAGGACAAGGGAGATACTTATTGTAGAAGTCAGCCTTGAATTAATGAACGTAATAGAACTATAGCTGTTTTTTTTTGTCATACTTCTACATGAATTTCAAAAGATAAATTAGTATAAAGAAAATACTCCTAAATTTTGTGCAAAAGTACTACAAAAATAAGGGAATGGTTCTGCTTTTTAGTTTTTTTAACGATATTTTGAAAGATACTTTGTGGTTGTAGTTGATTATATTGATAATTATTAATTTAATTAGATAATCGGGACTCCAAATAAAGTGGCGGGAGAAGCACTTGTAATATTGACCATTACTTTATCACCAACCTTGTATCCGTTTTTATCAAAGATCACTACTTTGTTTTGAGGAGTGCGTCCAAAGAGCTGCTCACGAGAACGTTTAGAAAATCCTTCCACCAATACTTCGTAAGTTTTCCCAATGGATTCTTTGTTTCTCATGAAAGATAATTCTAATTGTAAAGCAATTATTTCTTCCAGACGATGAGTTTTTATATCTTCGGGAATATTATCCGGCATGTGCTGTGAAGCGTAAGTACCCGGACGTTCGGAATATTTGAACATAAAAGCAGCATCAAATCCGACTTCGCGCATTAATGAGAGAGTTTGTTGATGGTCTTCTTCTGTTTCAGAGTGAAATCCACAAAATATATCTGTAGAAATAGCACATTCAGGAATTATTTTGCGGATGGCTGCAATTCTGTCTAAATACCATTCTCTGGTATATTTTCTATTCATTGCTTTCAAGACATTTGAACTTCCGGATTGCGCAGGTAAATGTATATGGTTACAAATGTTGGGATATTGGGATATTACTTCCAAAGTCTCATTGCTCATGTCTTTCGGATGAGAAGTAGTGAAACGGATACGCATATCCGGAGCTTCTTCTGCAACTAATTTTAGCAAAGAGGGAAAATTTATTTTCTCTTTGTCTGTTTCATAAAGAAAGGAATTGACATTTTGTCCTAAAAGGGTTACTTCTTTATATCCATTGTTTCGAAGCACACGTAATTCATTTAAAATACTTTCCGGTTCCCGGCTCCTTTCCCTTCCACGGGTATAAGGGACAATGCAATATGTGCAAAAGTTATTACATCCGCGCATGATGGAAATAAATCCGGAGATTTTTATTCCGGAAATTTTCAAAGGTATAACATCTTTATATGTTTCTGTAGATGATAATTCTATATTGACTGCTTTTTCTCCTTTTTCTACAGCTCCTGTTAAATTAGGAAGATCTAAATAGGAGTCTGGCCCTACAACTAAGTCTGCATGGTGAATTTCAATTAATTCCTCTTTTAAACGTTCAGCCATACAACCTAATATCCCTACAATCAAGTTAGGACGTTTCTTTTTTAGTGATTGAAAATATTGTAAACGAGATATTACTTTTTGCTCAGCATTATCTCGAATAGAACAAGTATTGACAAAGATGGCGTCTGCTTCTTTTATATGTTCTGTGATTTCATATCCATCCATTTGCATAATTGAAGCAACTACTTCACTATCGGCTGTATTCATTTGACAACCATAAGTTTCAATAAAGATTTTTTTTCCTTGTTTGTCAATTATGGAGTTAACACCTGTTTGTGTTGAAATATTCATTTTTTTAAAATAATAAAGTTAAATTATGTGAAATAGCGATGTCAAGTTTTGGTATTTAAAAAACAAGTCCTAATTTTGTCATGAAAAACGTAAAATTTTTTCATAGTTAAGGTTTTGGTTAAATGGGTTAAGGGTGGCTGTGAAGTCACCCTTAATTTTTTTGTTAATAAAAGAATTTGTGTATCTCATTCTTTAAAACTACATTTGAAGTTGCAAAAATAAGCATAATTTATGGAAAATCTGGATAAAATAATTCCTTTAATAGTCCTGGTGTTTTTTGTGATAAATAGTATAAGGAGTTTCAGAAAAAAAAATGAGGAAAATCAACAGTCTTCTACATCATCAAAAATTCCAACTAATCCTCAACAGAAAAAAACAACTATTCAGCAGTTGCCTCAATCAAGGCATGTAAAATATGAAGCTATATACAATCCGGAGGATGTGGAACCTGTACATTCTGTTTTTTCTGATGAAAAAGAAGATAAAAACAGATCTATTCTTTTGGAAGAAATAGATGATCAATCCTCTTTTGATTTTGATTTGAATGATATTGACAAGGCCAAAACTGCTATAATCTATTCGGAAATACTTGGAAGAAAGTATGAATGAACTATTCTTTTTTGTACCTTTGCGCCCGAAATCAAAAAATATATGAATATTTATGGCTTTTCAATTTATTTCAGCTGATGAAGCTGCAAGCTACATACAAAACGATGATGTTATCGGATTTAGCGGATTTACTGCAGCTGGATGTCCTAAAGCAGTAACAATTGCATTAGCTAAACGCGCCGAAGAAGAGCATGCAAAAGGAAAACCTTTTAAAGTTGGTATGTACACTGGAGCTTCTACCGGAGACTCTGTTGATGGTTATCTGTCTCGGGCTCATGCTATTAAATTTCGTACGCCGTATCAGTCAAATAAAGATATGCGTAATGAACTTAATACAAGAGAAGCACATTATTTTGACTTACATTTATCAGAAATACAACAATATATTCGTTATGGTTTTCTGCCTAAACCTACATTTGCTATCCTTGAAGCATGTGATATTAATGAACAAGGAGAAATTATTTTAACTTCTGCAGTTGGAATTGCCCCGACCGTAGCTCAAATGGCTGATCATATTATTATTGAATTAAATAAGCGTCATCCAAAGGAATTACGGGGAATGCACGATATATATCAACCGTTGGATCCTCCTTTGAGGAGAGAAATCCCTATATATAAACCGAGTGATCGTATTGGAGTTCCTTATTTGAAAGTTGATCCTTCTAAAATTATAGGTATTGTAGAAACTGACCTCCCAAATGAAATATCGCCCTTTACTCCTACGGATGAGGTAACAGATACTATAGGTAAGAATGTAGCTGATTTTTTTGCATCAGAAATAAAGTCCGGTAGAATTCCTTCGTCTTTCCTTCCTGTTCAATCAGGAGTGGGAAATGTTGCTAATGCAGTATTAGGAGCGATGGGACAAAGTAAGGAAATCCCTGCATTTGAAGTATATACAGAAGTGATACAAGATTCAGTTATTAATTTAATGAAGCAGGATAGGGTTAAATTTGCCAGTGGATGTTCGTTGACATTGAGTGCAGACGCTCTTCATGAAGTATATTCTAATTTACCTGTATACAAGGAAAAGATATTACTTCGTCCACAAGAGATTACTAACAGCCCAGAAGTAGCTCGCCGCTTGGGATTAATTGCTATTAATACGGCATTGGAGGCGGATATTTTTGGTAATATCAATTCTACTCATGTTTTAGGAACAAAAATGATGAATGGCATTGGCGGTTCTGCTGATTTTTGTAGAAATGCATTTTTATCTGTATTTACTACTCCCTCTATAGCAAAAGGAGGTAAAATCAGTTCTATTGTTCCAATGGTTTCTCATCAAGATCATAGCGAACATTCGGTAAAAATATTGATTACTGAGCTTGGTGTAGCTGATTTACGGGGATTGTCTCCTGTCCAACGTGCACAATGTATTATTGAAAATTGTGTTCATCCGGATTACAAAAAATTGTTGAATAGCTATTTAAAATTAGAAATAAAAGGGCATACTCCTCAATGCTTGGAAAATTGTTTTGCATTTCACAATGCATATAATCATACAGGAGATATGAGGAACGCGAAGTTTTGAATTTTTTAAAAATAAGATAGAAGGATATTTATATTTTCTGAGAGAATCTCAGTATGTAAGTATCCTTTTTCCATTTCCTACTTCAGCTATTTCTACATGGATTGTATTTGCCGGTAATAACTCTTCTGCTTTTTCCGGCCATTCGATAAAACATAATTCTCCGGAATAAAAATACTCTTCACATCCAATATTATAAGCTTCTTCGATGCTTTTGATTCGATAGAAATCAAAATGATAAATCGAATTTCCTGCCATAGATAAATATTCATTAACAACAGCAAATGTGGGGCTATTAATCACATCTTTTACTCCAAGGAATTCACAAATAGCTTTAATAAAAGTAGTTTTTCCGGCTCCCATTTTACCATGGAAAGCAAAAACGGTGTTGTTTCCCATGAGTTCAACAAATTTTCCGGCAGCTTCGTTAATGGAAGATAAATTGTCAATCAGTATTTTTTCCATGGTTATTTTTTGGGTTCCATGGTGATTAATGGTATCAACATTTCTTCCAAAGAAATTCCGCCATGTTGAAATGTATCAGTATAATAGGAAACGTAATAGTTGTAATTGTTTGGATATGCGAAGAAATCTTCGTTCAATGCAAAAATATATTTAGAACTAACATTAGGAGAGGGGAGTCCTGCTTTTTCAGGATTTCTTATTTCATAAACTTCTTTATAGTTGTAAGAAAGGTTTTTCCCGACTTTGTAACGCAGATTAGTATTGGTATTTTTATCTCCTACTACTTTTATTGGGTGGTTCACACGAATTGTTCCGTGGTCTGTAGTCAGAATTACTTTAGCATTTTTTTCTGCTATTCTTTTGAATAACTCCATCGTGGAAGAATGTATAAACCATGAGCGCGTCAATGAACGATATGCCGCTTCATTAGATGCTAATTCCCGTATCATTTTTGATTCTGTCCGGGCATGAGAAAGCATATCTACGAAGTTTAATATGATTACATTTAATTGGAAGTTATCAGTTTGGTTGAAGTGCTGAATCAGTTTTTCTCCGTAAGATGATTCGTTTATTTTATGGTATGAAAAAGAATATCTTTTTCTGAAACGATCCATTTGGGTCTGTATCAAAGGTTCTTCATTTAAATTTTTACCTTCCTCTTCTTCTTCGTCTACCCATAAATCCGGAAACATTTCTGAGATTTGCAGTGGCATTAATCCTGAGAAAATAGCATTTCTGGCATATTGAGTGGCGGTTGGTAAGATACTGTAGTATAAATCCTCTGAAAAAGTGAAATATTCCGACAACAAGTCTTTAACAACTCTCCATTGATCTAATCTGAAGTTGTCTATTACCACCAAAAATACTTTTTCACCATTGTCCAATAAGGGAAATACTTTCTTCTTGAAAATATCCGGACTCATTAATGGCCTTTTTTCCGGATTATCCAACCAATTTTGATAATTGTTTTTGATAAATTTTCCGAAAACTTGATTAGCTTCTGTTTTTTGTGCTTTTAGTAAATCGGACATGCCTGTTTGAGATTCGGATAATTCCAAATCCCAATAGGTGATTTTTTTGTAGATTTCTTTCCAATCATCAAATGTGAAAGAATCGTTGATTTGCATACCAATCTTTCTGAATTCTTGCTGATATTCGGAAGTAGTTTTTTCGCTAATAATTTGCGATTGATGCACATGTTTTTTTATGGACAATAATATTTGGTTCGGATTGACCGGCTTTATTAAATAATCTGCTATTTTATTTCCGATAGCCTGATTCATGATGCTTTCTTCTTCGCTTTTTGTAATCATCACGATAGGTATATTCGGATTCACTTCCTTAATAATTGTCAAGGTTTCCAATCCACTTAGCCCAGGCATATTTTCATCTAAGAATATGATGTCGAATGATTGTTCTTTACAACAATCAATAGCATCTTGTCCGCTTATAACAGTAACTACCTCATATCCTTTAGCTTCTAAAAAAAGCACATGTGGTTTAAGCAAATCTATTTCGTCGTCAGCCCATAACAGGCGATCTTTTTTAAGAGCATTCATTCAAATTTACTCTGGTTAAAATGTTATTGAAAATTTTTGATTTATGCAAATATACGATATTTGGCAGATGTCTTTTCATAAAAAAGAAAAAAAGTCAGTAAAATAAAAAAACCGCTTTGAAATCTTCAAAGCGGTTTTGTACCTAATTGGTAAGAATTTCTTTCTTACTTCACTTCAGCAGCAGGAGCAGCAACTTCAGCAGGAGCAACAGTAGCAGAGTCAACAGCTACAACTTCTTCTACTACTACTTGCTCTTGAACTTCAGCTTCTGGTTGAGCAGCTTCTTGAGCTTTGTTTGAACAAGCTGCAAAAGAGATAGCAGCTGCTACAGCAAAAAATAATACTAACTTTTTCATTTTCTAACAAATTAAACGGTAATAAACTTGCTTTTTTGTCATTAAAATTTGACGATGCAAAGTTAAAGCATTTTTTTCATGTAAAACAACAATTTAGAAAAAAAAACAACAAACTATGAAAAAAATTATATTTCACTATATAAATAGCGTTTAATACTCTTTTTAGGAGTCTTTTCAAATTCGGTTGGATATAATCTGATACTTGTTACATTTTCATAAGGAGCTACCGATTGATTAAGCGTTTTCCTGTTTTCTTCCATTATTACAGGAAGGTCATCACTATTCACTCCTGTTCCGTCTACAGCCTCATAATCCGGATATACAAGCGCAATTAATTTCCCATTTTTTTCTAAAACCAAACTTTCCATGACAAAAGGAAGGTTATTTAGTTTGGCTTCGATTTCTTCCGGATAAATATTTTGTCCATTTGCCCCAAGTATCATACTTTTTGACCGTCCACGGATAAAAATATTATTATCTTTATCGATAGTTCCTAAATCTCCGGTTCTTAGCCAACCATCTTCTGTGAATACATTTTTAGAAGCTTCTTCGTTTTTGTAATATCCGGCCATAACGTTTTCACCGCGTACTTGAATTTCTCCTACTATATTGTATGGATCTTCAGAGTCGATACGCACTTCCATGATATCCAAAATTTTTCCACAAGACCCGGGTATAAAATCAGATTGACCGGAATAACTGATTAAAGGAGCACATTCGGTCATTCCGTATCCTACGGTAAAAGGAAATTTTATTTTCAAAAGAAATTCTTCTACTTCTTTGTTTAATGGAGCTCCTCCAATGATTACTTGTGTGAATCTTCCACCAAAAGCATCAACTAACCTTTTCCTGATTTGAGTATATATTTGTGCGTCGAGAAATGGGACATTCAATACCCAACGCATAGATCTTTTACTCAACAAAGGTAAAATCATTTTTTTGTATATTTTCTCAATGATAAGAGGAACAGTTATGACTACATTGGGTTTGACTTCTTCAAATGCTTTCAATAAAATTTTCGGTGAAGGAGTTTTGCCTAATAAAGTGGTATGACATCCTGCGCTCAAGGCATAAAGAAATTCAAAAGCACAACCATATGCATGTGCTAAAGGAAGAAAGGACAAAGTTTTTTCTCCTTTATTAAGGATATTGTTTCGACCAACGAATGTAATATTTCCTGCTAAATTATTTCCAGTTGTCATAACAGCTTTGCTAAAACCTGTAGTTCCGGAAGTATAATTGAGAGCAACAACTTTATCGTTTGGCAAATCGGTATAATTTACATCTTCAGCAGAGAAACCTTTGGGATATTTTTCTTTCATGATACTGTCAACACTTCTCAGTATTTTATTAATACTTTCTCCATCTTTTTGGTGTAAACAACGCATATCATTTAGAGAAATAACTCCTCTTATTTCGTTTATTTTTTCTTCTTCAAGATTTTCCCAGATATTGTCAGAAACGAATAAAAAGGCGGATTGTGAATGGTTGACAATATGATGCACGTCATTGGGATTAAAATCTTGAAGTATAGGAACGACAATAGCTCCATATGTAACTGTTGCTAAGTAAGTTATGCACCATTTACTTGTGTTTTTTCCAATGAGGGAAATCTTATCTCCTCTTCTTATTTTACATTCTTCGAATAAAATGTGGATTTTTGCAATTTCTTTTGCCAAGTCGCCATATTTCAAAGTAATATTGGTATCATAATCCGATAAAGCCGGCATATTCCAGTGTTCCCGGAAACTTTTTTCATACAGTTTAATGAAATTTTCTTGTATCATATTGCACATTTTACATTACAGTGTGCAAAAATATAAACAATTGTGATATTTACCAAATAAATAATAACTTTGCGTTCGAAAATGTTTTTCATCAGATGATTGACAAAGGAATATTTGAGGATAAGAAAGTTGCATTTTTCACATTAGGATGTAAGTTGAATTTTGCAGAAACATCCACGATAGGAAAGATGCTTTTGGAGAGAGGGATACGGAAAGTGCTTCCGGGAGAGATTGCAGATATTTGTGTGGTAAATACTTGTTCTGTAACGGAATCTGCAGATAAAAAATGCCGTCAATCTATCCGTCGCATGATAAAGCAACATCCAGGTTCTTTTGTTGTGGTTACAGGTTGTTACGCTCAATTAAAATCCAAAGAAATATCAGAAATAGAAGGAGTTGATTTGATATTGGGGATGGAACAAAAAATGGATGTTTCATCTTATTTAGATCAATTCTTTTCACAGAAAAATATTTCTAAAGAAGTGTTTGTTTCGGAAACGAAAGATATTTTTTCTTTTTCTCCTTCTTGTTCAAGAGGAGATAGAACCAGGTATTTTTTGAAAGTTCAAGATGGGTGTAATTATTTTTGTTCATATTGTACAATTCCTTATGCCAGAGGAAAAAGCCGGAACGGAAGCATTGACGATTTAACGAAACAAGCAGAAGAGGCGGGACTGGAAGGTGGAAAAGAAATTGTTATTACTGGAGTGAATATCGGAGATTTTGGTCGTTCCACCGGAGAAAGTTTTTTTGATTTGTTACAATCTTTGGAAAAAGTTCCTTCAATAGAACGTTTTCGTATTTCTTCCATTGAACCTAACCTGTTGACAGATGAAATATTGGAATTTGTTTCCCGTTCGTCAAAATTTGCTCCTCATTTTCATATACCCTTACAGTCGGGAAGTGACGATGTTCTAAAATTAATGAAAAGAAAGTATGATACAGGATTATTTGCTTCCCGGGTAAAAAAAATCAAGACTTTAATGCCGGATGCTTTTATCGGAGTAGATGTAATTGTGGGTGTACGGGGAGAAACCAACGAATATTTTAAAGATACAGAAACTTTTATTGATGGTTTGAATATTTCTCAGTTACATGTATTTACATATTCTGAAAGGGCTGGAACACAGGCGTTAAAAATTGAGCATGTAGTGAGCGCTAAAGAAAAGCAAGAGAGAAGTCTTTGTTTATTGAATCTTTCTAAACAAAAAACAGACGTTTTTTATAATTCTCAAATAGGAAAAAGAAAGCTGGTACTTTTTGAACATAGTCGTAAAAATGGAAAAATGTATGGTTTTACGGAAAATTATGTCAAAGTAGAAGCGCCTTATGATAAAGCAATGATCAATCGGTTGATTCCAGTTGTTTTAGGACCTTTTAATGAAGATAATACAGCCCTTTTATGTCAAAAAGATAATGGATAAAATACTATATTATATTATTTATTCTTGGATGTATTGCCATGCAATTCTTCCATTGCCTGTTTTATATGTATTTTCAGATATATTGTATTTTCCTTTATACTATTTGATTCGTTACCGAAGGAAAATAGTACGGAAAAATATGGAAAATGCATTTCCTGATAAATCTCATAAAGAGATCATTCAAATAGAAAAAGGTTTTTACCGGAATTTTTGTGATTATTGGTTTGAAACTGTAAAATTGTTACATATTTCGGATGATGAAATGAAAAAACGGATGAAATTTAAGAATGTAGAAATGGTAAATAATAAGCTACAAAACGGTCATTCGGGATTAATGTTTCTCGGTCATTTCGGAAATTGGGAATGGGTACCATCCATTGCTTTATGGACGGATCCGGACGTTACTTTGGCACAAATATATCGTCCACTTCGCAACCAAGCATTTGATCAGTTATTTTTAAAATTGAGAAAACGTTTTGGAACAAGAGGAATTCCTAAAGAAAATACTTTACGGGAAATTGTCAATATGCGTAAAAAAAGTCAGAAGAACTTAATCGGATTTATGTCTGATCAAACACCTTCTCCTCGTAATATTCATTATTGGAGCCATTTTTTGAATCAGGAAACACCATTTTTTATAGGAGTTGAACGCATTGCTAAACAAACAGGTTTTCGTGTTTTTTATTTAGATATAACTCGCGTAAAAAGAGGGTATTATGAAGCGGATTGTGTATTGTTATCAGAAAATCCTTCGGAAACTTCTGAATTTGAGATAACTGAAAAATATATCCGTCTGATAGAACAGACGATACTTAGAAATCCATCTTATTGGTTGTGGAGCCATAACCGCTGGAAGTACAAAAAGAAATGAGAAGAATAGCTGTCGTTATATTAAATTATAATGGAAAGAAGTTATTGGAACAATTTCTCCCTTCTGTAACTAAATATACATCTTCGTTATTAGCGGATATTATTGTTGCAGATAATGCTTCTTTAGATGATTCATTGACTTTTTTGAAAGAAAATTATCCTTCTATTGGGATTATTTCTTTGAATAAAAATTACGGATTTTCCGCCGGATATAATTTGGCTCTTGAACATTTGGATCATGAATATGCTGTATTGCTAAATTCGGATGTTGAAGTTACAGAGAATTGGTTGGAACCATTGGTAAGTTATTTGGATTTTCATAAAGATGTAGTTGCAGCCCAACCCAAAATATTATCATATAGAAGTAAAGATTCATTTGAATATGCAGGAGCAGCAGGAGGATATATAGATAAAAATGCTTATCCTTTTTGTCGTGGCAGAATTTTTCAGACTGTGGAAAAAGATGCTGGACAATATGATGAGGTTAAACAAATTTTTTGGGCAAGTGGAGCTTGTCTTTTTATACGTTTGCAAGGTTATCATGATGCCGGAGGACTTGATCCTTCGTTTTTTGCGCATCAGGAAGAAATAGATCTTTGTTGGCGGCTTGCTTTACAGGGAAAAAAGATAGTTTGTATTCCATATTCAGTGATTTATCATTTGGGAGGAGCAACATTGAATGCGGAAAACCCGAAAAAAACATATCTTAATTTTCGAAATAATTTATTATTGATATACAAAAATGTTCCGGAAAAGAGATTGAAAAAAATACTTTTTGTGCGTTTTTTTATGGATGCATTAGCTGCTTTTTCCTTTTTGTTGAAAGGAGATTTTTCAAATGCTGGTGCTGTGGTACGTGCTCATAAAAACTTTTACAAACTAAAACCTCAATATAAATCTGTTAGGGAAAACATTCAACCATTAAACAGATTGGTTGAAGAATCTGCTTTAATTTATCCACGAAATATCGTAATGGATTATTATTTCCATGGAATAAAATATTTTTCTCTGTTAAAATGGAAAAATCAAATCAGGGAGAAGTAATAACAACTCGTGCATTTTGAGCTTGCCCTCCAATCGGAGGATTTACCTTTGCGATTGCTATTTTAATCTTTTTCATTTCAGGGAATCCGGCTTGTAAAGAAGCTTGAATTCTTCCCGCTATATGTTCCAGTAGATTAGAAGGAATTTCCATCTCTTTTCTAATAATTTCATATACGGTTGCATAATTAACTGTATCTTCGATCAAATCCGACGAAAGTGCCCTGGAAATGTCTACGTTAAAGGAAATATCTACAATAAAAATATTGCCTACTTTTCGTTCTTGCTCTGAGACTCCGTGACAGGCGAAAAATTCCAATCCATTCAGTTCTATTGTTGCTTGCATAATTTTTTTTCGCAAAAGTAACAGAATAGATATCTAATTCAAAGTTTTTTCATTTAACAATCGTCAAAATAAAAAAAAATTGTATGTTTGCACGAAACAAAATTATTGACCCTGATATTTATGGCAAAAGAAATAATTTCACAAGGAATAACTCATAACTCTTTGGCGCAAGGAACATTTATTAAAGGTGAAATCCATGCAGAAGGAGATTTGAGGATAGACGGAAAAGTAGAAGGCAACATTGGGTGCAAAGGAAAAGTTGTAGTAGGAGTGAAAGGAGAAATATTTGGTCAAATTCAATGTGAAAATGCAGAAATAATGGGATGCGTTGAGGGTGATATGAAAGTAAACGGCAATGTGTCTCTCAAACAAAGTTCTGTTTTTCATGGTGGAATGATTACACAAACTCTTGACATAGAACCCGGAGCATTATTTAATGGAACTTGCAAGATGGAAAAAAATAAACCATTGGTATAATTTTTTAGTCTCTTTGTGAATCTTCAATCATTTCTTTGATAGTATTATTCAATTCTTTTTCTTGTAGTAAATCATCAATACTCACATGCATCCTGTATTTCCAGTAATGTCTTGGATTGGCAGGAATATTGATGCGCTCTTCTTCCGGATATTTATGCCGGATTTTTTCGTTAATACCCATCCAATCCTGTAAAGGAAAAATAGCCAACATGGCCTGAGATTTTAAATGATTTTCGATAATTTGCTTGCAAATATCAGGAGGACATATGGCTGGAGCTTCCCCATCAAATTTTAATTTTTCTGTATAGTAACGTTGCGTTTTTTTTGCATTGTCTTCCCAGTATTCTCGAATAGTAGGCATATCATGAGTAGAAGTTGTACACACTGAATGATATGGAATTTTATCTAGGTTTTCGAATTCAATATTTGGTTGCTTGGGCATACGTTCTATTTCCAAACTTAAGATTTGCAAATCTTCCATGACTTCAGGAACTGAATGAGGTATCATTCCTAAATCTTCTCCACAAACCAGCATATCCGTGCAAGAAATTAGAGGAATAAGATGTTTATATGCTTGTTCTTTCCAAAAAGCATTGTGTCTATGATAGAAATAATCCCAATATAAATAATCGAAAGCATGCTTATCTTGAATATTTAATTCTTTATAAATAAATGTTTTATTGGCAGAAATTCTCGGATGATATTTGTTCGGTTGTTTTTTATCTTGAATAAACAAGAAATCATCAGCTAATACAAACAGAGCATTTTTAATAGTAAGACTTTTAAAATCATTTTTTTCAGCAAAATGATTTTTTATTTTCACTTGTGTATCCACATTAGGATGAAGTGTGAAATGCGAAGAAGATAAGCGAATTAGATACTTTTCTCCAACTTCCTGAGCATAAACTCCGAATAACTCTCCGAGAAAGCATCCATTGATTTGAGGGTGAGCTAATTTTTCAGGATCAAGATTCATTCCTGCTTGTTTTATTTCGTCTAAAGAAAAAGGTAATGATGGATTAAAATAAGCATTTAAAGCATGTATGGAGGTCACAGGAATTTCCCAAATCCGGAAAAAACCTAAAATATGGTCTATTCTGTATGCATCAAAATAATTTGCCATGTGTTGAAAACGTTTTTTCCACCAGGAAAATCCATCCTTTTCCATAATGTCCCAATTGTATCCCGGAAATCCCCAATTTTGTCCTGTTTCTGAGAAATCATCAGGAGGAGCACCCACCTGTGTATCCATATTAAAATACCAGGATTCCTTCCACGCTTCTATCCCAGTTTTACTTATACCGATAGGAATGTCCCCTTTCAATATGATTCCTTGCGAATGAGCATAATTTTTAGCTTCTGTTAATTGTAAATGTAAGTGATATTGCAGGTAGAAATAAATGGCAATTTCTGGATAATGTTTTTTGTTGGGATTGGATAAGTTAGTTACTTTTCTTTCGTTATATATGGCGTATTCTCCCCATTCGTTAAAATTTGCTGTTTTTTTTATATCTCTAAGGTAAGAGTATGAAGCGTATGGGATTAACCAAGTTTTGTTTTGTTTGAAAAATTCTTTAAATCCTTTACTTGCAAGAACTTCATTCCCTTCTTGGGAAAAAATCTCACGAAAAAATATCCACTTAAATTTATCCGTTTGTTCATAATCCACATATGTCAGACTATTTAGTTCTTTCTGTTTCTTCTCTAATTTTTTGTTGAGTGAATCATTTTTTAATGTTCCCATTTGTTGCAGATTCAAGTATAAAGGATGTAATGCGTAAATAGAAATAGCATTATACGGATATGAATCTGTATAAGAATGGTTCATTGTAGTGTCATTTATAGGTAGTATCTGTATTATTTTTTGGCCAGTTATTTTTACCCAATCTACGAGCTTTTTCAAGTCATTAAAATCTCCGATACCGAATCCGTTTTCCGAACGTAAAGAAAAAACAGGAATAGCTGTTCCTGCATATTTAGGATCTGGAAAATCTTTCTTAAAAAAGAGTCCTGAAATGATGGCTGTTTCACCGGATTTTACCGGAGGTATTTCTAATACACGGTTTAATCCTGTTTCCCAAATAATTTCTTCGTTGTTATTGTTGTATATAATAAACTTATATTCAACAGGATATGATAATCCAGAAGCGTCAAATGTTATTTCATATTCAGGAAAATTTTCACAAGACATTTTTAATGCTTTTTTTGTATCCCAATTCCCTAAAATCTTTTGATTACCTATAAGAGCTACGTTTTGGTGTTTTTTTATCCAAGGAGCAAATACTTTCAAATAAATGGTTTTATCGGAAAATGTTTTTTTTGCAGGAAGATAATCATCATGCTTGAATAATACTTTTGTAAATGCAGAAGAATAAAAAGACAAATTTTCCGGTTTTTCAAGATGATGATCGTATAAAAAATATGTGGAATGAGTATCTTCAAAAATTACTCGATAGTTTTTATTCCAAGGCTCAAAAAAAACTTTTCCGTTTGATTTAAGAAAATATTTGTATTCAATTATCTTGGTATTATCAGGAATTTCAATGGAAACAGACCAAAGATGTTTGTCTGAATAATGTAAATTGATGGCTTTTTCTGTATCCCACTCTCCTAAAGAGGGAGTAGATCCGATAAGATGTATCGTTTGTCCCCAAACTGTAGGGTAATGAATGTTGAATGAAACTTTCATTTGCTGATTTTTTTTGCAAATGTAGTGTTTTAGAAGGATAGAAAAAAAGAACTCCGTTGTTGTTTATACATTGCATCCTGAAATATACACTCACTTTAAGTAAAAAGAAGGATTTTAACACAACAGTATAAATCCAGGAACAAAGGGGATGCTTTGTATGTCACAACAGACGGAGCCTTTATGCTTTTAAAATTGATCACAACGAATGAATTCCATGTAATACAACAAACTAGTAACAAAAAGGTTGTTACAAATATATAACATTTGTTTGGTTGATACTGGGGGAAGGTATATATTATTCATTTGCTCTCCTAAATTCATCGCTTCATTTTTTTGACTAAAAGTCAATCAAGATTCATGTCTAATACTTTTCTAACAATATTCGTGCCGTAAATAAAAATAAACAGTAAAATTTATGCTAAGATGCTTTTTTATAGTGATTTATTATTTGATTTTTACATATGACAAAAAGTCATCTTGCTATATCTTTGCCACATTGCAGGATTCTTTCCTGACAATGTGGCGTTTTAATGTGGAAGTTATCCACACTTTGAATTACCGCAAGAGGTACAGGTGAGGCAGCCTTCTTGATATATTAAAGATTCATTTCCACAACTTGGGCATTTTTGTCCTTTAGCTTCCATGCCATCTATAACGTATTTTTTTAAGGCTCTTTCTACACCATTTTTCCATGTATTGATAGATTCATTGTTTAATTCTAAACCTTGTACCAATTTAATGACTTGGTCAATAGGCATACCGTACCTTAATACTCCTGAGATTAATTTGGCATAATTCCAAAATTCCGGAGCGAATTTATCGGATAGCCCTTCAATGGTGGTTTTATATCCTCTTTTATTGGTATATTGAAAATCGTATCGTTTATTACCCTGTTCATCCGCATTTTTAATGATGGTGCCTTTAGAAATGTTTTTTGGTAGGAAAATTCCCTCTTCTTCATCATTTAAACCGGTAAATATTTCGTAAGGTCTATCGTTTAGTAAGCCAACAAATGCAATCCATTTTTCTTTATTATTTTGAAATTTGACAATATCTGCATCCAATTCCCGTGGACGTTTGGTGACTATAACAGGTTGCTCAATACAATTACAATCCTTTCTTTTCTTTTCTTCGGCAGAAATAAGTACTCCGCTGCGAGATCCGTCTCTATACACAGTACATCCTTTACATCCACATTTCCATGCTTCAATATAAAGTTTATCTACTAATTCTTCGCTTACATCATTAGGGAGATTGATTGTTACACTGATAGAATGATCTACCCATTTTTGGATTCTTCCTTGCATTCTTACCTTATTTAACCAATCTACATCATTTGAAGTAGCTTTGTAATAAGGAGATTTCTCTACCAATTCGTCGACTTCTTCTTGTGTGTATTTTTTTGCAGTAGGATATCCATTGGCTTCCATCCATGTAACAAATTTGTGATGGAAAACAATATATTCTTCGAAAGCATCTCCTAATTCATCTACAAAATCCACTTTAACTGAAGCATCATTTGGATTTACTTTTCTCCTGCGTTTATAAACAGGTAAAAATACAGGTTCAATTCCTGAAGTTGTTTGGGTCATTAAACTAGTAGTTCCTGTAGGAGCTACAGTAAGACAAGCAATGTTCCTTCTGCCGTATTTGACCATTTCTTTATAAAAATCAGGATCCGCTTCTTTTAATCGAATGATGAATGGGTTTTTATCCTCTCGTTTAGCATCATATATTTCAAAAGCTCCACGTTCTTTGGCCATTTGTACGGAAGAACGGTAAGCACTCAAAGCCAATGTTTTATGAACTTTTTCTGAAAAATCAGTGGCTTCTTCTGTGCCATATCTTAGTCCGAGAGCAGCTAACATATCTCCTTCAGCAGTTATACCTACACCAGTTCTTCTTCCTTGTAATGTTTTTTTATGGATTTTCTCCCATAGATTTTTTTCAGTTCCTTTTACATCTTCACTTTCAGGGTCAGCATTTATTTTTTCTAAAATCAGATCGATTTTTTCGGTTTCTAAATCTATAATATCATCCATGATACGTTGAGCCAATTCCACATGCTTTTTGAATAGTTCAAAGTCAAAATAAGCTTCTTTTGTGAATGGTTTTACTACATATGAATATAGATTTATTGCCAAGAGTCTGCAACTGTCATAAGGGCATAAAGGGATTTCTCCACATGGATTGGTAGAAACTGTACGAAATCCTAAATCTGCATAACAATCGGGAATAGATTCTTTGATGATAGTATCCCAAAATAGTACGCCTGGTTCAGCGGATTTCCACGCATTATATACAATTTTTTTCCATAGTTGCTGTGCATCTATTTCTTTAACAACAAGAGGCTTTTTAGCATCTACAGGATATTGCTGAAAGTAAGGCTTTCCCTCAATAGCGGCTTGCATAAAGGCGTCATCCAGTTTAACAGATACATTTGCTCCTGTGACTTTTCCATCAGTCATTTTTGCATCAATGAAAGATTCTGCATCAGGATGCTTGATTGCCACGCTTAACATTAATGCGCCTCTTCTTCCGTCTTGTGCTACTTCCCTTGTAGAATTAGAGTAACGTTCCATGAAAGGCACTAATCCTGTGGATGTCAGTGCTGAATTTTTTACCGGGGATCCTTTCGGACGGATATGGGATAAGTCGTGTCCAACTCCACCTCTACGTTTCATTAATTGGACTTGTTCTTCATCTATTTTGATGATGGATCCGTAAGAATCTGCAGAACCTTCCATCCCTATTACAAAGCAGTTAGATAAGGAAGCTATTTGAAAGTTATTTCCGATACCCGTCATAGGACTTCCTTGCGGAACTATGTATTTGAATTGATCAAATAAATCGAAAAGTTCTTTTTCGGATAAAGGATTCAGGTATTTTTTTTCAACACGAGCTACTTCTCGAGCTAGCCTTTTGTGCATATCTTCCGGAGAGCGTTCGTATATATCTCCTGATCCATCTTTTAATGCATATTTATTTACCCAAACTTTTGCAGCTAATTCATCTCCCTTGAAATAATCAAGGGCGGCGTTATACGCCTCTTCAAATGTGTACACTTTTTTTTCCACTTTGTATAATTAATGATGAGATTGATGATACTATAATTTAAGATTGTTTATATGTTAAATACAGTAAAAAAACATTTTACAATATTAATGAATCTTTTTAAATGTAGCAAACATTCGTATAGATATTGCTGATTTTAAATGTTAAGTTTTCTAAAATTTATTCTATTATCTTATTTATGAGTAGGTTATATTTTTTAAATTGTTCGAAAATTTTCTAAAATGGGAATTTTATTCTGAAGAGTGGTTGGATGAAATTTTCTTTTTTCTTTCTTCCTCTTCCATTTGTGCTCTAGATTTACTAATTGTAACTAAGTATACACCGACAAAAATGAGCATACTGGAAAATATTTTTTCTGAAGTAATTGTATCTTGTCCGATAATAGAAGAAACAATGGATGCCACAATTGGTTGTACATAATTATACATGCTTACTGTGGTTGGCCGAATTCGTTTCAATGCCATCGGAATCATTAAGTAAGTAATGAAAGTGGCCCCGAAAAGTACATAAAATATTCCTAATAACAGATTGGTCTGGAGTGGCGTTTGATATACAGGTGCAGATAGCATATCTTGGTATCCAAAAGGAAATATAACAATGGAAGAAAATAAAAACATCCATTTCATCATGGTAACTGCCCCATATTTTTGCGTTAATGGTTTTGCAAGTACCAAATAAATAGAGTAAACAAACCCGCTACAAATAACAAAAAAGTTACCTAGACTGTTACTTACTTGTTCTCCTTGTTTTCCTCCTGATAGAATTAACAGTATTGCTCCGGTGGCTCCTAAAATTACTCCTCCTGCTTTTTTCCAAGTAATGGGTTCTTTTAATATGAAGAAAGCAAAAACCATAACAATCAAAGGAGTGCTGGTTACTAAGATAGATGCATCTACAGGAGAAGTCATATTTAGTCCGGCGATAAAAATACCCTGATTCATGGCTAATCCACACATACTGCATATAAATAGTAGAAACATATCTTTT
>JAVBMM010000042.1:0-7218 GCA_031552425.1 Bacteroidales bacterium
AATTTCTGGCAAATTGGCAATATCACCTTCCATACTGAACACACCATCTACAACGATTAATTTAACTTTGTCCGGTTCGCATTTTTGTAATTGTTTTTCAAGCGAATCCATGTCGTTGTGTTTGAATTTCAGCTTATTAGAAAATGAAAGCCGATGTCCTTCTATGATGGAAGCGTGATCTAATTCATCCCAAATAATATAATCCTCGCGTCCGGTTAAACAAGATACTACTCCCAAGTTTACTTGAAATCCGGTAGAATAAGTGATAGCATCATCTTTTCCTACGAATTTTGCCAGTTTTTTCTCTAATTCTACGTGAATATCAAGAGTCCCGTTGAGGAAACGGCTTCCGGCCATTCCTGTACCATATTTTTTTACAGCATTGATAGCTGCTTCTTTTACTTTTGGGTGATTGGTTAATCCGAGATAAGCGTTTGAGCCAAACATCAATACTTTTTTCCCGCTGATAACAACTTCGGTGTCTTGGTCGCTTTCTATTTCTCTGAAATATGGATAAATTCCTGCTGCTTTTGCTCTTTGAGGAGCATCATACATTCCTAATTTTTGGCTTAGAAGATTCATTATGATTAATAGTTGTATGCCTAGGTTAATATACTATAAAGTATTGATTTTTCTACATTTTTTCACTAGCTCGGAAAAAAGCAGGCAGCAAAGGTAGCAAAGAATTTGAAAGTAAGCAATTAATATTCTTTTTTTTATGATAAAAATCACATGTTGATGTAAAAATCTTGCGTAAGAGAGATATAATCACTACTATAAACGTGTCGGTCTAGTTCGATAACTAATTCTTCTTTATTTGTCTCTTGTTCATTCAAACCATATTCTAAAAGCAAACGTTTGGAAGTTTTAGCCGGGCGAGTTTTGACATAACAAATCCTATATAAATGCAAGTTGATCCTGATTGCCATCTGATTAAGCTCATCGTAACGATCAGTAGGAATAATCAGGGCAAGTTTTCCATTTTTTTTGAGTAATGAAGCGCTTTTTTTAAAAAGTACTTCAAACGGCATTATGTTATCATGCCTGGCATAATTCCTTTGTTTGTCAGGAGATTTTAGAGATTGAGAAAAGAAAGGCGGATTACAAACAATCAGATCGTACTGTTTATCTTGTTTGTAAGATTGTATTTCTGCGTGAAAAACGGATATCCTTTGAGGAAAAGGACTGTTTGAGATATTAATTGAAGCTTGCTGGTAAGCATTTTCGTCAATATCAATAGCATCAATTAGAGCATTTGATCGTTGTGCTAACATTAGAGCAATAAGTCCAGATCCGGTTCCAATATCAAGGATATTCTCTATATTGGAACAAGATGCCCACGATCCAAGTAAAACACCATCTGTACCTACTTTCATGGCACACAAGTTATGCCAAACAGTAAATTGTTTAAATTGAAAGTAATTATTCGACATGGAACAAAAGTAATGAAATTTGGCATATATATTGTCGTATGTATACATCGTTATAATAAAAATGAAAAAAAAGAATATGTCTGACAATTTTGCAGATTTGAACAAGATTATCTTGAAAATAGATAACGTCGATAATGACGCAAAGGAAGAATTGAAAGAGATGGGTCAGGAACTTCCTTTGTTGCCCTTAAGAAATATGATTTTCTTACCAGGAACTCCTGTTCCTGTGAATGTAAGTCGTTCAAAATCAATTAAATTAATTCGAGAAATACAACGTTCCGGTGGAGTTCTTGGAGCAGTTTGCCAAAAAAATCCGGAGCAAGAGAATCCGGCTTTGGAAGATTTTTATTCTGTTGGAATCGTTGCTAAGATTGTCAATGTAATGGAAGAAGAATCCGGGGTTCTTACAGTTTTGCTACAGGGTTTACAGCGATTTCGCGTAGAATCTCTTATTACTGAAGAACCTTATCTGAAAGTTTCATATACTTTATTGACAGATATATATCCCAAAAAAGGAGATAAAGAATTTGAAGCTCAAAAGAAAAATATCAAGGAATTAACTTTGCACATGTTGTCATCTAAAATTAATCCTCCGGGATTTGTGTTAGAATCAATGCGCAAAACAAAAGATGATAATTATATACTGAATTTAGCTCTCACTACTTTAGAAGCCCCTTCTTCTGAAAAACAAAAAATAGTGGAAGCAGATGATCTTAAAGAACGTTGTAATGCTTTATTGTCTTTATTGGATAATGAAGTTCAATTTTTGGAAATCAGGGAATCTGTACGGGAAAAGACAAAAGTAGAGATAGATCAGCAACAGCGGGAATATTTTTTGAAGCAAGAAATGAAAAATATCCAAGAAGCATTGGGTGGAAATTTCAATGACTTGGAAATCAAAGAATTAAAAGAAAAAGCAAATCAAACTAAATTTCCAGAGGAAGCAAAAAAAGTTTTTGAAAAGGAATTGAAGAAACTGGAGCGTATTCATCCACAGTCTCCTGACTATTCAATGCAATTGACCTATGTGCAAACTATTCTTGATCTTCCATGGATGAATTACACTTCGGATAATTTTAATTTGAAACGGGCAAAGAAGGTATTAGATAGAGATCATTTTGGTTTGGAAAAAGTCAAAGAGCGTATCCTGGAACATTTGGCTGTCTTGAAATTGAAAGGAGATTTAAAGTCTCCCATTTTGTGTTTATATGGCCCTCCGGGAGTCGGAAAGACATCTTTAGGAAAATCTGTTGCTGAAGCGCTGAAGCGTAAATATATCCGCTTATCATTAGGAGGATTACATGACGAGGCAGAGATTAGGGGACATCGTAGAACATACATAGGTGCAATGCCCGGACGTATCATTCAGGGAATAAAAAAAGCAGGATCTTCCAATCCTGTTATGATTTTAGATGAGATAGATAAGGTTGGAAAAGATTATAAAGGAGACCCTTCCGCTGCGTTGCTGGAAGTGTTAGATCCGGAACAGAATGTGGCTTTTCATGATAATTATTTGGATATTGATTATGATCTTTCCAAAGTGCTTTTCATAGCTACGGCAAATACTTTGAATACGGTTTCTCAGCCCCTTTTAGACAGGATGGAAATCATCGATATCAGCGGATATATCATGGAAGAAAAAATCGAAATAGCCAGAAAGCATTTACTTCCGAAAGAATTGGATAATCATGGGATTGATAGAAAAGCTTTTGATATTCCCAGAAAAACAATGGAAGAAATTGTTGAATCTTATACAAGAGAATCCGGTGTGCGTGAATTGGACAAGAAGATTGCTAAAATTATGAGGAAAATTGCTCGTAAAATAGCAGAAGAAGAGGAATTTCCGATATCTTTAAGGATAGAAGATTTACAGGATTATTTAGGAGTGAAAGAATATTCCAAAGATAAATATCAAGGAAATGCATATCCGGGAGTTGTTACAGGTTTGGCTTGGACTGCAGTAGGAGGTGAGATTCTTTTTGTAGAGTCTGCATTAAGTAAGGGAAAAGGAACAAAATTAACCATAACAGGGAATTTGGGAGAAGTGATGAAAGAATCTGCCATTTTGGCATTGGAATATATCAAATCCCATACTCGTGATTTAGGAATAACTGAAGAAAAATTAGAAGAATGTAATATTCATCTTCATGTTCCGGAAGGTGCAATTCCCAAAGATGGCCCTTCTGCCGGAATTACGATGGTGACATCAATAGTATCCGCGCTTAAAGGGAAAAAAGTAAAACCTCAGCTGGCGATGACAGGAGAAATAACCCTTCGGGGAAAAGTGTTGCCTGTAGGAGGGATTAAAGAAAAGATCCTTGCAGCAAAAAGAGCCGGAATTAAAGAAATTATTCTCTGTGAAGATAATAGAAAACATGTTAATGAAATCAACGAAATGTATTTGAAAGGCTTACAATTCACATATGTTAAAGATATTAAAGATGTTATAAAACATGCATTAATGTGATAAATAAGTTAAAAAAATTTCGTATGTAACGAGAATATCATACCTTTGTAGCGATTTAAAGTAAAAAAGTAAGGGTGAATTTGAATAAAAAGATCCCTTATATCCTGAAAATCAGGAGGCTTTTGTGTTATGCAAAAGTTCAGTGTTTACTTAAACAAGTTTTTATGAAGTATGTAAAGAGTATGCTCTTGTTTGTTATTGCTTCCATTTCTATGGCATATACAACAGGAGATGCTAAGATTTCCAAAGGTCTAAAACCAGGAGATCTCGCACCGGAAATACATCTTCAACAATTGTCTTTGGTGGGAAAATATTCTTTTGTGCAGTTTTGGGCGGCTTATGATGCAACATCGCGTGTAAACAATGTGCTTATGTCGAATAAATTTGCTAAATTAAACAGAGACAATTTTCAGATGATTTCCATTTCTTTCGACGAAAAACAATCTGTTTTCGAAGAAACAATTAGAACAGACAACCTAGATCTTTCTTCTCAATTCAACATCCCTACAGGTAAAAAGTCTGAAATTTTCCAAGATTATCGTTTAAATGAAGGTTTTAGAAACCTATTGATTGATCCGCACGGAGTGATTATTGCGGTTGATCTTTCTCCGGTAGTTCTACGAAATGTGTTTACTTTCATGTGAGTTTGAGAAGAAAAAAGATTTTTTTAAGTCCATAAACTACATTTTTATGTATGTTTGTGGACTTTTATTTTTACCTTTATTCGATTTTATAAAAATAAATCTGTATGAAAACACAAATCAGAATACAATTCATAAAATACTCTTTATTGTATTTTTTATTTTTTGGTATAGGGCTTAATGTATTAGCTGATAATCTATTGTTGGAAGAAGATTTTGATTTTCAGGTAGGAACGGATATCGTTGGGAAAAACGATTGGATAGCAGGAGCTACTTCTACTAATAAAGTGAAAACAGTTTCTCCTGGATTAACTTATACGGATTATCCTAACTCTTCAAATACGAATGCAGTTTTATTTACTCCGACTACAGATAGGGTGCAAAAATCATTTCAGGGGCCGCTTTCCGGAGCATATTACTATTCTTTTTTGATTAAAGTATCTTCGGCCGGAAGTGGAGAATTTTTTATAGGTTTATATAGTGGGTCTGCCTTTAGAGGAAGAGCTTATATTAAGGCTGATGGAAGTGGTTTCCGTTTGGGATTAGTAAAAACAACAACCGGAACTGTGACTTACACAACAGGTACTCCTCTTGTATTCGGAAATACTTATCTAGTAGTGGTGAAATACGAGTTTGTTCCTGGAAATCAGAATGATATAGTAAGTATGTTTATTAATCCGAATTTGTCACAATCGGAACCGGATGTTCCGGCAATAGGGCCTCTTACCGACGAAGGAAATGATGTAACTGCAAACGTATTTGCCATTCAGGGAAGAAATAATTCCGGTAATTTTATTCTGGATGGGATAAGAATTACTGCCAATTGGTCAAGTATTAAGAATACGGATGATCATTATGTTGAACTTCCTAAATTTATTAGCTCTCACATGGTGCTTCAACGGGATATTCCTTTGAAATTTCATGGCTGGGGAACACCGGGAGATACAATAATAGCTGAGTTCATTAGAAATAATCAATCATTCAAAGATTCAGTTAAAATATCTGAAGATAAACGTTGGATGATTTTATTGCCGGAACAAACAGCTTGTAGCCAGCCGTGTAAACTAAATTTTTATATTAAAAACCATTCTGAGACATTGCTTAAATTAGATGATATTTTAATTGGAGATGTATGGTTTGCCGGAGGACAATCCAACATGGAAAAGAAAGTGATTCACTTGTTGGAAGCAGAACAATATATCGCAGAAGCAGATAATTATACTCAAATAAGGACATTTAGAGCGGGATATAGTCTAAATCAGGAACCTCAAGAAAAAGTCCTTGATTCTTCTCAACCTTGGATTGTATGTAATAGCGCTAATTTGTCTGATAAAGTTTCTGCCGTAGCTTATGTATGTGCGAGAAATTTGTGTGAGAATTTGAATATTCCTATTGGGATCATGCAATCATATAGAGGAGGAACAGAAATTGAAACATGGATCAGCCCATCGATGTTTCAAGATCCGGAACTTTGTAAGTCCAATGGAAGAAAAGTAAATACCGCCACTGATAGTTATTCCCAATCCCATTCGATTAATTTCAATGGACAAATTAATCCCTTGGTAGGATTTCCAATTAAAGGTTTTCTCTTTTATCAGGGAGAGAGCAATACAAAAAGAGCACTTGAGTATCGTTTAATGATGCGTAAATTAGTTGAAGATTGGAGGAATCTTTGGGGAATGGGAGAATTGCCATTTTATTATGTACAATTATTTAACATGTCTGCTGCTTCTGAGTATGGAGAATCCGATTGGTGTGATTTAAGAGAACAACAAAGATTATTCCTCTCTGATAAACTTAAAAATGTAGGTATGGCTGTAACTATTGAGACTAATGAAGATCCTACGAATTCGGATAATAGCATTGCCATACATCCTCGTAATAAAAAACCTGTTGGTGAAAGATTAGCCAAGATCGCTCTTAAAAATACTTATGGTTTTGATTTATTGGCAGAAGGACCGGTTCTCAATCGTTATCGTTTTTCTAACGATACGGTTTATCTTTATTTTAAGAATTACGGAGACGGTTTGAAACTTAGGGAAGGAACATTTCTGAAAGGTTTCATGATTAGCGGAAGCAATGAATCGTTTTACTCGGCAACTGCCCAAATAATCAACGATAGTGTAGTCGCTTTGAAAAGTCAACAAGTATCTCAACCACGAGCCGTACGATATTCTTGGGCAAAACATCCAACCGGGAATCTTTGTAATTCAGAAAATATTCCAGCTACTCCATTTAAAACAGATATGTGGAAATCTAAAGTAACATATACCAGCTTTCCGTCGGACTGTAGCGTTAAAAGTTCAGATGCAAATTTGTTGGAAATTCGTATCAATGGAGTATCTGTTCAGGGATTCAAGCCTCAGCAGTTAAGTTATACGGTAGATATTCAGGATAAAGGTTATCAGGATGTGACAGCACTAACATCTTGTATTTTTGCCCAAGTAAAGGTGATTGAAAATCCGGCAGAAAATAAGACTGTTTTGAAAATAACTTCAGAAAATGGATCTGTTCAAGAGTATGAGATTAAATTTAAAGAAAACACAGGTATACACAAGCAAAAAAATCCATCAGTACAAATAACTCAAGAAGGAAAGGGTTTGATAATTACAAACACATCTGATGAGTCGTATGATATTTTTGTTTATAATCTCTCTGGTCAACTTGTCCGGTTGGG
>JAVBMM010000144.1:0-4623 GCA_031552425.1 Bacteroidales bacterium
TATTTCCTCTAATAATTCCCCGTTGGGAATTTTTTATAAAATCAACGATATTATTTTTTTCTTCTGAATCAGGAAAATCGGATTCTATACGTTTTACTGCTGCCGAATTATTTAGTCCTGATTGATAAATAATTCTGTAAATTTCCTGAATATTAGATATTTGTTCGTTAGAAAAACCTCTGCGACGAAGCCCGATGACATTAATCCCGGCATATGAAAGAGGTTCTCGTCCTACAGTAACATATGGAGGAATATCTTTTCCCAATCTGGAACCTCCTTGTACCATGACGTGTATACCTATGTGAGAAAATTGATGAACTAATGTGCCTCCGCTTATAATTGCCCAATCATCAATTTCTACTTCACCTGCCAACTGGGTAGCATTTCCCACGATTACATTATTTTTGATAATACAATCATGAGCAATATGTGAATAAGCCATCAGTAAGCAATTATCACCAACTACAGTTTCCCCTTTTGCAATGGTACCTCTGTTCACTGTAACACATTCTCTGACAGTTGTATTATTTCCTATTTTGGCAATTGTTTCTTCTCCATTGAATTTTAAGTCTTGTGGAATTCCGGAAATAACCGCACCAGAGAATATACGGCAATTCGTCCCAATGCGTGCTCCATCTTGAATAACAGCGTGAGAATAAATATGCGTTCCGTCTCCTATAACTACATTTTTTTCTACAACAGCAAATGGATCGATTGTCACATTTTTCCCAATAATAGCTGTGGGATCTACAAAAGCTAATGAATGAATCATATTTATTTTTATTTATTCTTTACAATTTGAGCCATAAATTCAGCTTCACAAACTACTTTTTCGCCTACAAATGCATATCCTTTCATGTTGGCTATCCCGCGTCGTAAATCACTCATAAATTCCAACCGGAAAATGACTGTATCTCCGGGAACAACTTTTTGACGAAACTTCACTTCGTCTATTTTCATGAAATAAGTAGAGTAACGGTGTGGTTCATCTACTTGGTTCAGTACAAGTAGACCTCCGGTTTGAGCCATAGCTTCCACTAATAATACTCCAGGCATTACCGGTTCTTCGGGAAAATGTCCTTGAAAAAAAGGTTCGTTAACCGATACATTCTTTACTCCAACAATATGTTTTCCTCCAATTTCGATGATTTTTTCTACCATTAGAAATGGATATCGATGCGGCAATAACTGTTTGATACGGTTAATATCCATCAAAGGAGCCACATTGGGATTATATACAGGAGCTTGTACTTCGTTTAATTTGATATCTTTCCGGATCAACCGGGCTAATTGGTTATTAATTTTATGTCCAGGACGAGTTGCAATAATCCTTCCTTTGATCGGTTTTCCTATTAAAGCAATATCTCCTAATACATCCAATAATTTATGTCTGGCAGGTTCGTTAGGATAAACCAAAGGTTTATTCATGATGTAACCCAATTGTGTGGCATCTTTTCTCGGAACACCCATTGTGTCAGCTAAACGATCAAAATGTTCTTGGCTAATTTGCCTTTCATATATTACGATTGCATTATCCAAATCACCACCTTTAATTAGATTGTTTTCCAACAAAGGCTCGATTTCTCTGACGAATACAAAGGTTCTACTAGCTGCAATTTCTGTTTTAAAATCAGATAGGTTTTCTAATGTAGCATATTGGCTATCTAAAATAACTGAATCAAAAGAAATTAAAGTATTGATACAAAGGTTATCATCCGGTAAAACGACTATAGATGATCCGGTATCTTCGTCTCTCATTTCTATTTTTTGTTTTACAATGTAGTAATCTCTAGGGGCAGATTGTTCCACAATTCCTACACGTTCAATTTCTTCAGCATATAATATGGCGCTTCCATTAAGAATGGGAACTTCCGGAGCATTTAATTCTATGAGGCAGTTATCTATTTGATATGCATATAATGCAGCTAAAGCATGTTCTACAGTGCTGATTTTTACTCCGTTTTTTGAAAGGACAGTACCTCGTTGAGTTCCAGCTACGTTTTCAGCTAAAGCTTCAATGATTGGTTGATCTTCCAAATCAACCCGTTTAAATTTGTATCCGTGATTTTCCGGAGCTGGATGAAATGTAACCGTTATATCCAAACCTGTATGTAAGCCTTTACCTGATACGGAAAAGCTATCTTTCAAGGTTTGTTGTTTAATCATTGTCATTATCTATTTGTTTTTTTAATGTTTCAATTTCTTGGTGCAACTTATTTAATTGGCGATATATATCCGGTAATTTGGAGAAAATAATACTGGAACGAAAAAAGTTTTTAACTTCTATAGCCGGACTTCCAATCAGGTTTTTATCATCTTCAATATTACTAATAATTCCGGATTGAGCTCCAATATTCACTCGATCTCCAATTTTGATGTGTCCGCCTAGTCCGACTTGTCCTCCGAACATACAGTTCTTTCCTATTTTTGTAGAACCGGAAATTCCTGTTTGGGAAGCCATGGCTGTATTTTCTCCAACTTCCACATTGTGAGCGATTTGTATTAAATTATCCAGTTTTACACCTTTACGGATAATTGTTGAGTCCATAACAGCTCTGTCTATTGTAGTGTTTGCTCCAATCTCCACATCGTCTTCAATAATCACATTACCTACTTGCGGAATTTTTTTATAGGTATCTCCTTCAGGAGCAAAACCGAAACCGTCAGATCCAATAACAGCTCCAGAATGAATAATACATCTTGATCCTATTTTGCATCCTTCATATATTTTTACTCCGGGGTAAATGATAGTGTTTTCTCCAATTTCTACATTGTTTCCGACAAATGCTTGCGGATAAATTTCCGAATTTTTCCCTATTTTTACATTTTCTCCTATATATGCAAAAGCTCCCACATAGATGTTTTCTTTATCTATTTTTGCGGAAGAAGCAATATAACTCATGGAGTCAATTCCTTTTTTCTTTTTTGTTTGATTAACCAGATCTAATAAAATAGCTAATGCTACATAAGCATTAGGAACTCTTATTAAAGTTGATTTGATTTCTTTTTCAGGAATAAAATCATCATTTACCAATATGATACTGGCAGCTGTATCGTAGATGTAGGAAGAATATTTAAGATTAGCAAGAAAAGAAAGGGTTCCGGGCCTTCCTTCTTCTATTTTTGAAAAACTACTTACTTTGACATCAGGGTTTCCTTCGATTTTTCCGTTAAGGATGCCTGCTATTTGTTGTGCAGTAAATTCCATTCAATAAATTTTAATACTTTGTCATGACCCGCAAATTTCGGAAATTATTTTGAATACCGCAAAAAGCAGCGGTAATATTTTTTAATATTTTTTGACAAAAGAGAAATGTTTAGCATGTCAGATGCTTCGGAAATATCTTTGACCTCTCCGGTGTTATACATAATATCAATACTATCGTCTATTTCACTATACATATTGGTAGAAATACTGTCTGTAGAGATAAAAAACGATGCTTCTTCTTTTGAAATATTAAATTCTCGAATAAAGGCATCTTTAATAATTTTAGTTTCCTCTTTATCAAAGGGTTTTAGAGAAACTTCAATTTTAAAAAGTTCTCGATTTACCAAACATGTACTTAATTTGGAAAGTACAAAATCCGGATGGTCTATCCATACTTTTAAAGAACTCCAAATGTCGTTATCATCCAATCGGCTGAAGAGAAATAAAGCTTTTTTATCAAATTTTTTATCTGTAACATTATTGTAAAGAAAAAATCTCAACGCTGGAGTTGCAAATAATTCTACATTTTGTTGTGCGAGTTCTTTTGCCCTTATTAAGGTGTTTATCAGCATTTTTTCTGCAGCAAGAGATGTTTTATGCAGATAAACCTGCCAATACATCAGTCTTCTTGCCATCAAGAAATTTTCTATGGAATATATTCCTTTTGCTTCAACAACCAGTTGATCGTCTTTGATATTCAACATTTTAATAATTCTGGCAGAGCCGATATTTCCTTCACTTACCCCGGTATAAAAACTATCCCGGCGGAGATAATCCAAACGATCCATATCTAATTGCCCACTAACCAACTGATGTAGAAACCTTTTAGGATATTTGTTTTGAAAAATTTGTAGAGCTAAATTTAATTTTCCGTTGAAGGATATATTCATATCTTCCATTAACATGAGCGAAATTTTCTCATGTGGAAGATTTTGTATAAGCGTATGCTCCAATGCATGTGAAAATGGTCCATGTCCAATATCATGCAAAAGGATACAGGCTAGAACACCTTCGGCTTCTTCATCTGTAATTTGATGCCCTTTAGAACGCAGTTGGGCGATTGCTTCACTCATTAAGTGCATAGCTCCCAAAGAATGATGAAAACGAGTATGTTGTGCTCCAGGATACACTAAAGAGGTTAATCCTAATTGGCGAATCCTATTCAAACGCTGTAAATATGGATGTTTGATGATATCATATATGAAATCCGAAGGGATATTGATAAAACCAAAAACGGGATCGTTGACTATTTTACGTTTATTATTCATTTTATTTATCAGCTGCTAAAATGTGTGGCAAAAGCTCAAACTTAAATGGTTATCATTATAACTGGGGAAAATAAATGTTTGAGTTTTTTTATTTTTTTTTTCGAATGATTTCTGTAAATAAGGATAGGTCCAATAAACAATTTTGGT
>JAVBMM010000082.1:0-13137 GCA_031552425.1 Bacteroidales bacterium
AAAAGCAACGGCAGGAAGCAAATAAACCGTTGGAAGAAGCCCTCGACCCGAACAAGTCAAAAGAGCAGCAGATGCAGGATATGCTCAAAGTACTCGAAGGACTGAATAAGAAAAAGTAAGAACAATTAAAAATCCCACGAAATATGTCAGACAACACCGAAAACAAGTTTTCCGGGCTGAACAACACCGCCGACACTACGGCGGAGTACGACCCGAAAGATATAGAGCAGAACAAGACATTGAGCCTGTTCGCCTATCTGGGCATACTGGTACTCATCCCCCTGTTCGGGATGAAAGAATCCAAATTCGCCCGCTTCCACTGCAACCAAGGGCTTATCCTGCTGATAGGCCTGATAGGTTGGGCGGTAGTTTACAATGTCATGATGGCTATTTTCCGCGCGATACTGTGGAACGGTGCGGGCTGGCGGCTTTACTCGCTGCTGGGTACGATCCTCGGTCTTGTGTATATCGTCTTTACCGTCCTGTCCATTATCGGCATCGTGAACGCCCTGAACGGACGAGCAAAGGAACTGCCTATTATCGGGAAGTACAAGCTGCTGAGCCTGTAACCGGATTATCCCGGTACGATTTTATCTATTGTAATATGTGTAACATTTAAATTCTCAAGCCTATGGACTAAAAAGAAGAAAAAAACAAAAGCCACTAAAAAAATCCGATGAACAAGCGATTATCAAGCAATGACTGGGATTCTTATTAAATATTTAAAGTCAGAAACTTATGAACGAACATTGGAATTTGAAGCTACTCGGGCTATTGTCCGACGCTTCACCGGCGACAGACGAAGATATGCAACGTGCATATGAGGATTTTACAGCGCAGATCACAGCCATAGGCGTGTCTGAATCGGGCTATGCAGATATCTTCCGGGCGTTGAACCATATCCGTATCGAGTTTGATTCCCTGAGGGTATCTCTCCGTTACGGACAGGAAAAAAAATGCCCTGAAACTCGCATACCTTCAAAAAGCAGTGGCTTTTGTCAGTTCCGAGCAGGAATTGCTATCCCTTAAAATCCGGTATCCCGAACAGTTCCGGGAGCCTGCCGGGCAAACATCCGTATCCGACCTTTATATCATCCCTAAGTCGAAAGGCTTGGGGATTGTTGCATTGGCGGAAATCGTTATTGCGCTTTTCCTGACAAGGCAGGTCTTATGCCCGGACGGGAAACCGGCACGCCTGATCCAGATCGCCCATGCGTTCGAAAAGGTATTCAATTGCAGTTTCGGGAGCATCTATGAGCAGCAGGAACAGGTTTTCAATCGTAAGCCGTTCAACCGCACCAAAGCGTTGGACTACCTGCGCAGCCTCCTGATCCGTAAGGATAAGGAAGGCCAGAAACAAACAAGATGAAAAATAACCGTTTTGCAATAGCCTCGTAGTTAGGTCATTGCAAGAAACATTCAGGGGAGTAGTTACCTACTCCTCTGTTTTTGCTTCACCGTTCTGCTGAATTTTGCTTCGTCAACCGGTTGAGAAAACGAGTATTAATCTTAAAACGAAGTAAATCATGTATATCGACAATGAAGATTTCGAAAAATGGATGGCGAAGCTGTCCAAGAAACTGGACGAGATGGGTAAAGACCTCAAATCGTTCATCAACACGGGCGAAGTATTCCCGGAAGACGAGAAACTGCTCGACAATCAGGATTTGGCATTCCTGCTGAAAGTATCTTACCGGACACTCCAACGTTACCGGTCGGGCGGGATACTCCCCTACTTTATGATCGCCCATAAGACCTATTACCGGGTAAACGATGTCCGGGAGTTTGTCCGCCGCCATATGGATTTCCAAGCATGGCAGGATTTCGACAGGAAACATCCGAAGGGGAATAAGGACGAAAAGGATGAATGATCCTGCTTTTTAGCCTGACGCAGGATAGTGCAAACGGATGAAGGCTGGCTTTGGTTTACGCCTTCACCCAACGGTTCCGCATTTAGCAGAAACGGCCTCGCCTTCCGGCTCTGCCTGTTTCGCTAAATTAAGCAAGAGGGAACTGGACAAGTCCTGTTCTTCCCTCTTGCCCTGCGGGGCAAAGCCTTCGGCTTTAGTGGTTTAAGTCAAACCGCTGTAATGACACCTGTAATAATCAATTTTAGTTTATTGCTTATTATCAGGTAATTAATAGAAGTAATTCCTATAAAATTGTAATTACCCATGCAAAATAACAGCAGAAAAACCATATTCACCACCGTTTCCATAGACAAGGAAACGGGCGGGTTAGTGGAAAAGATATGCAAACGCTATTCGTTGAAAAAAGCGGAAGTAGTAAAATTGGCTTTTCGGTATATCGACAAGGCAAATATTAACCCCGCCGATGCCCCCGAATCGGTCAAAGCCGAACTTTCCAAAATCAACAAACGGCAGGATGATATTATCCGCTTCATTAAACACTACGAGGAAAAGGAACTTAATCCGATGATACGGGCGACCAATTCAATCGCCGTCCGATTCGATGGAGTAGTGAAGGCTTTGGAAACGCTTGTTCTCTCACAGTTGGAGAAGAACCAAGAGAAGTATAACGCCGTACTGAAAAGGCTAAGCGACAAATTTACCGAACATGCCGACGTGATAAACGGTCAGGGTAAACACATCGGCACATTAAAAGAGACACAGAAAAAAGATAATGCCAAACTTTTGAAGTTGATTAGCCTTTATGCTGATTTAGCAGCCTGCGGAGTAATGGACGGCAAACGCAAAGAGAACCTGAAAGCCGAAATATACCAATTAACCAACCCCGAATAAGCGATGAATATAGACTTCCCACCACCGTCCAACGGCATATATAACAATGCAGGCAGCAGCCGACAGTTAGCCAATTATTGCGAGCATGAGGATTTGCAACGGATGGAGCAGGGAATCTATACCGAAGGCTTTTTCAACCTTACAGATGATAATGTCTATAAATCCCAAGTGATTAAAGACATTGACGGAAATATCGGGCAACTACTAAAAACCGATGCCAAGTTTTACGCTATCCACGTCAGCCCATCGGAAAAGGAGCTGCAAGCGATGGGAAACACAGAACAGGAACAAGCCGAAGCTATGAAACGGTATATCCGTGAAGTGTTCATTCCCGAATATGCTAAGAATTTCAATAAAGGACTATCAGCCGAAGATATCAAGTTTTACGGCAAAACCCATTTTAACCGCGACCGTTCCGACAACCGCCTGAACATGCACTGCCATTTGATTGTAAGCCGTAAAGACCAATCGAACAAGGTTAAGATAAGCCCGCTAACCAACCACCGCAATACGAAGAAAGGCATTATTACAGGCGGTTTTGACCGTACAACTTTATTCGAGAATGTAGAAAAGGGTTTTGATAAACTGTTCGGCTACAACCGGCAACTATCCGAAACGTTCGAGTACTGTAACACCATGAAAAACGGCACTATCACGAATAAACTACGAATGCAGGAACGGGAACTGAAAGCCTCTGAGCAAGATTTTGCTGGTGAAAAGAAAAAGATTGTCGATATACAAATAGATGAAAATGTAAAAGCGCAAACAAATAAAAATCTAAAAACGTTTTCAGATACTTCAATACAACAGCAAATCAGTATGACAGTAAATCAATCAATACACCAACAAACAAGTGAAAACGGCTTATCCTCTTTGTTTTCGATACTTCCATCCGCTGCGGACATCAATCCAACGGATGAACAACAGCCACTAAAACCCAAGAAGAAGAAACAAAGACCAAGACTAAGTTGATATGTTCCATTTTACATCTGATAAACAAAGGTACATTCCGGAAATAAAACGTCAACACCAAGCCCTTCGGGTTTTACAGGAAATCTCCACACCTCCACTACGCTTCGGGTAGTATTTCCCGTAAAAGTGTTGCCCTATTTATTTCCTACATGGGAGGGATGTTTAACAGATATAAAAAGGAAAAGTATATCTTTGCATAACTATTTGCTATCGTTTCGATTAGCGATTGAGTTGTAATAGTAAATTAAGTAGTAATTAACAGTATGAAGCAATTTAAAATAGTAGCGGTTCGCCCATTGAAAAACTGCCTTAAACATTTTAGGAAAACACTAAAATCAGATAATACATATTTCTTGTATAATGGATATAAAGATTCAGAATATGAAACTATTATAACGGATAAAGAGGAACTCTTGCCTAATGATTTTTTTAGGACAAAATATGAGAATGAGCAATTATCAGTAAGCATTTCCGCCATTGTAGGCAAAAATGGAGATGGGAAAAGCTCAGTAATAGAGTTGATAATTAGAATTTTGAACAATTTTTCATATGCTGTCGGATTTCAAAAAAATCATAAAGACTTGAAACCTATATCCCGATTATACGCAAAATTATTTTACAGTATTGATGATGTAATATATAGCATTACTGTGAAAAATAATAAAATCTATTGGGAGGGTGATAGGTTTTGTTTGAAATGGGACTTGACTAATCCGAATACGACTGATTATAAAGATGTAAAAGAAATAGAGGATTTTTTATTTTATACGCAAATTTCTAATTATTCAATTTATGCATATAATTCAGAAGAATTCAAACGTGAAAATAATAATTCTAATAATTGTTGGATTAATGGTGTGTTCCATAAAAATGATGGATATCAAACTCCTATAGTTTTAAATCCGTGGAGGAATAAAGGTTGCATTGATGTAAATAAAGAGCGTAATTTGATGAAAGACAGATTAATTTCTTTATTCTTGTCGAATCAGAATTTCAGGAGTATTAATCAAAAACAATATGCAAAATCATTGAAAATAAGCCTTGATAAAAAAACGAAATTAGAAACAAAAACTATATATGAATATTTTGAAGAAGAGTATAATAATTACAAGAGTGACAATAGCGCTATTAGGTATGCGCAGAAATTAATTGATGAATTGCAAAGTGGTCAACTCTCTATTCCCTCTTCTTATTATGAGAAGATAAGAGATATCGTTGAAATATTAGAATTTTTGGGAGATCAAGTAGACCAGAATTCAAGTCTTTTTTTTAGATGCTTAAAACTCAAAAAAGAGTTTTTTAATAAAAATAAAGGGCAGGATAAAAATACTGATTTTAAGATGTATTTGTCCAAAATGAAAGAATTTTCCAACTTGCTAGATAAAAGAATGTCTTCTTATGAAGAGTTGTATTTAGAATTGAAGGATATATCTGTTAGGCTCATTGAATCTCTGAAAAGGTTAGATGGTAATTCAAAATTTGGTAAACTAAGCATTTCATTGTTGACTATTTCTGAAATTCAAAGAGTATTCTTGATTTCATTATATAAATCAGAATGGAAGAAACACTTGGATGAATATCTTTATATTCATCCAAGTATTAAGGGTAGTAGTGAAATATATTCTTCTATTGTTGACTATTTTGTTTATAAATCAATTTCAATAATTGAGAAGTATCCATCATTTAGACAGTACAATTTGACAGATAGTACTAGTGATTTTATAGCTATTGGGGAAATAAGTAGCAAAGTAAAGAGTGCCCGTATTTCCGGATTGAATGAGATTTGGAAAGATATGGAAGAAAGGAAAACTCATATAACTCTTAAATTGAGGCAAGTTCTAAGCTTTATCAAGGTAAATCCCTTCGCGGAAAGTAGGAAAATATTTGCAGAAGGAGATATTATTGAGTTTTCTGAATATTATGAAGCAATTAAAAAATATATGCCCAATTATGATTTGATGGAATTATTGCCTCCTCCTATCTTTAATACTGATATAATAGTTGAACAAATAGAAACAAAAGAAGACTGCTTATTGTCTGATTTAAGCTCAGGGGAACGTCAACTTTTAAATGTGGTTAGCTCTATAATATATCATCTCCAAAACATTAGCTCTGTTGAGCAAGAAAACCCCGATATAATATCGTACAAGCATGTTTGCTTAATTTTAGAAGAAATAGAATTGTATTTTCATCCAGAATATCAGAGGATATTTATTAAATTATTGTTGGATAATATTTACCAAAGTCAAATTAAAAATATTGATAGTATCCATATTTGTTTTTTGACACATTCGCCATTTATATTATCAGATATACCAAATGGTAATATTTTATATCTAAAAAAAGGAAATCCTGAGAGTGGTATGGATAATAAGACATTAGGTGCAAACATCCATGATCTTTTGGTTAATGAGTTCTTCATGGAAAATGGATTTATGGGAGAGTTCTCAAAACAAAGAATAAAATCTCTCATTTCATATATGCGTCCTAATAATAACTCTTTTGATGAATATATGCCGAAGTGGGAATCAAAAATGATCGAGCAGATAATTTTATCTTTAGGGGAGCCTTTGATAAGACAAAGTTTAATGGATATGTATCGCGAAAGATACGAACCTAAAGAAATAACAGATATTGAGAAAGAAATCGAAAGATTACAAAAACAATTAAAAGATAAAAAAGAGACGAATGATATCAATTAAGAGTGAAATTGTTGAAAATGCTATTTTGAAATATAAATCAGAAATAGAAATTCAAAGATTGGACGCATATAATAATTTAGGACAGCTAAGAAAGAAAAGATTGTCAAGAGAAGAGATTGCATATGTAGATAAAATTATAAAAGAATTTGAAACATGCAATATTTTAACTGGGAAACCATCTTATTTAGATAAGGTGAAGAAACGTATAGGTATAGTTCCTATAGATAGTCGATTAAATACAAGTGAGGAGAGAAATAAAAGGCGAACTGAGTTTAAGGAATTGGTTTTAATAAGTCTGGGTTACAAAAAATTGCGCACATCATTCTATCCTAAATTCTTTAAAGAAATTGGGGTGAAGACTTGTGTTTATTGCAATTCTCAATTAGCCGTATCTATTGATATTGAAGAACATTTAAAAACAAAGACAATTATCAGATCTAAAGCTAAATTCCAAGTAGATCATTATATAGCAAAAGACGCATATCCATTTTTATCAATATCATTATTCAATTTATATCCAGCATGTGCTTCGTGTAATATTGCAAAAAGCAAAATATCAATTAAAAAGTTTGAACTTTACTCTGAATCGAAAACGATATTGCCAAGTAAATATCGTTTCCATTTTGAGTCTGGATGTGTGGCTGATTATCTAACAACTCTTGATGTTGAAAAAATTAAAGTTTTATTTATTGATCCAGATAAACCGGATAGGATGAAATCTGTAAAAGGTTCATTTCAAGATACATTTGACATAGAGGGTATTTATGATACTCAGAAAGATATTGCAGAAGAGATTATAATAAAGGCTCAAATGTATAATGATTCCTTCAAACAGAAATTAATTAATGATTTTCCGAAACTATTTCCTAATAAAACTTTTATTGATAGAATATTACTTGGCAATTATACAGAAGAAATAAATATCCACAAAAGACCATTAGCTAAGTATATGCAAGATCTTTCGAAGGAATTGGGTTTTTGACGTAGAGTAAGATGTTGATCGGATAAGATGAAAAGAGCTTCTTATATTTTGTTCTATTTCTAAAATGCGCTATATTTGTAGCATAATAGAAACGAAACAAAGGAATGAGTTTTCTGGAATTTAAAAATCAGCTATTCGATTTGGCGTGCTTCAATATCTATCAGATATATGCATGGCAGCCCGATTTTGACCGGAATAATCTTACCCGCTGGGCTAAGAAAGGATATCTTATCCGACTACGACAGGGCTATTTTGCTTTTTCGGAGTATAAGAGCAAGCCGGATTATTCCCTTTATTTTGGCAACCGGATTTACCGTCCGTCTTACGTCAGCCTGCATACGGCATTGTCATTTTATGGGATGATACCGGAAGCGGTGGTGCAGATTACCAGTGTGACAACCCTGAAAACAGCATCTTTTGCCAATGACTTCGGCGAATACTCCTATAAGAATGTCAAGGAGAATTTAATGTTCGGGTACGAACTGAAGCCAATGGCAGACAACCGCACCATACAGTTTGCCACACCTGAAAAGGCATTGCTTGATTTGCTGTATCTTTATCCGTTCTATGATAGCAAGCAGGAATTGGAAGAGTTGCGTTTGGATGAAGATTACCTGCACGATGATTTAAACAAGGATTTACTGATGAGTTATTGTGTCAAGTTTCGGAACAAGGCACTTGAGCATCGGGTAAAACTGCTTTTTAAGACTTATGGTTTATAATTAGTAGCCCTTATTTATTCGCTTTAAACGTTTTTTTCTACCTTTGCACTTGGTAAATTGGGTCATATGAAAAAAGAGAATTTACTTCATAGATTAGGTTTTTCTGACATTGATTTGGACAGAAAAACTCTTTCATTTCCCAATAATGAAGAATTATCTGGCAAGTTAGGCACTGTTTCTTACTATGCAAAAGATAAAAGCGAGCAAGTAAAAACTCGTTTCTATTGGATAAAGGCAGACAACATTCCATCTGATGAATTAAAGATTATTCACGAAAGGATATGGAATGAAAACAAAGCAGACCTTCTATTTTTGGAAAAGGGTAATAATATTGAAATAAAATATATAAGCACCTCTCCCAAAGAAGATTTACTGGATATAGTTACCATTCCAACCAATGTAGAAGATTCTGTACTGCTTGATAAAATCAGTAAAGAACATATCACTACTGGTGCATTTTGGATCGAGTACAGTGATGCTCTTGAAAGAGTAAAGCAACAGCGTAAAACAGTAGATGAGGCACTTGTCGATAGCCTCAGTTCCCTACGTGTGAAACTTGACAATATTTATAAGAGTTTATTTCCCGACAAGGAGGCACGGAGTAAAGTAGTACAGGCACTTATTGACAGAACTCTTTTTATAAAGTTTCTTGAAGACAAGAAAATCATCAATTCTGATTTTTATAACAAATATTTTGGAAGTCAGGATATTCATTATAAAGATTTACTGGAACGAAAAGACGCAAAGAACATTAATCAATTATTCTGCCGAATCAACGAGGTGTTTAACAACAAATTATTTGAAACACCAACCATAAAAGATGCCGACTTATTAGACGATGCACTAGCAGAAATAGCCCATACTATAAAGGGGACAAGGAATGGACAACTCTGTTTGTTTGATTTTCAATTCGATATCATCCCGATTGAGTTTATCAGTCACATTTATCAAATATTTCTGGATGACAAAAAAGCCCAAAATGGTATTTTTTACACGCCTGAAGGGCTGGCTAATTTGCTATTAAATAATGTGATAAATCAAGAAGGAAAGGTGCTGGATCCCTCGTGTGGCTCAGGAATTTTCTTGGTTTTAGCATTTCGTAAAATGTATAAATCTCCTGTCAGTGTAACAGGGACATACGATAAAATCCAACATCGTTTGGATTTTATCAAAAGAAATATTTTTGGGATAGAGTTAGAGAATACGGCAGCGCGATTGGCTGTTTTTTCTCTTTATTTGGAAGTATTGAATGATATTACTGCCTCCGAATTAAATAAACTTATTACTGAGATTATACAGGCAAAGGATAGCAAATCCTTATTTTCAATTGATTTTAGTGAAAACATACAAGAATCTAATGCATTGATAGAAGGGGACAAAGCTCCATTCGTCAATGAGAAATTTAGTTACATCATTGGTAATCCCCCTTGGTTTAGCATAGGTAAAAATGCTAAGGATAAAAATGATACTATCAATTATACTTATTGGAATAAGCACAGGACATATTTTTCCAGAGAACGGCAAATTTCCCAGTGCTTTCTACATCGAATTAAACATTGGAGCACAGAAGATACAAAATTTGGATTTATAGTAAATAGCAGTAACTTTATAAATGAATCAGAAAATTTTCAACGATTCATATTCTCGTCATATCGCATAGAACGGATATTTGAGTTATACCATGTAAAGGAAATTCTGTTTGACTACGCCAAAGAACCTGCGTGTTTGTTAATTTTTGATAATCTGAATAATCAACTCAACTCTATAGAATATTTTTTACCTAAGCTTAATAGTTTCGCAGAGACATTTAAGACTATCCTTTTAAATCACAGCGATGTCTTGATAATAAAACAACAAGATTTATTAGAGCAAAAAATCAAATTGCGAGATTATCTAATTGGTAGCGAGCGAGAGTTGGCTTTAGCGAATAAACTGGAACAGGAATGCGCCTCGATTATTGAAATAATGCTTGCCGATAAAAAAAGATATAATAGTTACAGGGGATTTGAAGACTGGGGCGAGAATGCTTTAAAAAAAGAATTTGGAGAAGACAAAGCATCTCTTTCTGACGAAGAGTACGAACTACGAAAACAAGCCTTATTGGACAAATATTATAGTAAAGATAAGGATAAAGAACATACTATTCCTTTTGTCAAATCCGCTCAACTGGAGAAGTTTCATACAGCAGAGATCGATACTTATTGTCAAGAAGATATCTCTAATTTTCATAGGCCAAGGAATCAGATTATCTACACAGGTGAGAAAATACTTTGTTCTCGAATTGGAGGTGAAATAAAGGCTGTTTATTCAAGCGAAAAAATATATTTCGGAACAGATATTTATGTTATCAAGCTGCAAAATCCGGAATTGTATCACGCTGTTGTTTGTTGCCTTAATTCCGAGTTGCTTAATTACTTTTCGCAGGTAAAGCTTAGAAAACGAATTGATAGTGCACTGTCAAGGTTGGATTCTTCGGATTTAGAGAAGATACCTGTACCCAAAAGATTTAATAAAATAATTGTTGAACAACTGAATATTTTATCGAGGGGAATATTAAAGGGAGACTATTCTTTTGAAGATAAAAAGAGCAAGATAAATGAGTTAGTTTTTGACTTATATGAGTTAGATTATATCGAAAAACAACGAATTTCTGATTTTTTCATTTCCAAAAACCAGCCGGTAACGAAGAAAATGTTTGAGGACTATTGTAGTGTATTCTTTAAGACATTTAAAACGCGGTTGAAAACAGGAATTATTAAGTTTGAATATTCATATAATCCCAATCTCCCATTAGACATATCAGGAGTTAAAATTACATTCGGAGAAAACAATACTAAATCTCCCAAAGTAGATAAAGTACAGTTGTCCATTAACTATCAATTATTGAAACAAGTTGGTAGTTCCGTTCTTATTTCATTAAAGGAACGTATTTATTCAGAAGATAGTATCTTCATAATAAAAGACACAAACCCAAAGAGTTGGACGAAGTCTGCTGCTTATGATGATGCAAAAGTGGAAATCGAAAAACTTTTGCAGGAATGAGTGGTGTAAGTTTTCTATATCTAGAATCATCCAATGATGAATCGGAAGCATTTAAAGCAATGCGTGAGAAACACATGCAGGAGGCTTCTAAATTTGATGATAATTTTTATCTGACACAAATTTTCAAATACCTCTCCGATACGTATAATAGTCTTACTGCAACTTGTCGAAATGCCTTGAAACAAAAAAAGGAAGAGGAAATAACAGATTGCATTCGTCGAAAACTTCAAAATAATGAAGATTTTGTATTGGAAGGATATAAGATAAATTCAGAAGCCCGCAACCAGGATACAGTTGTTGGATATTATGACTTAAAGTTTGAAAACGGAGATTGGTTAAACCAATATTTTGTTTTGGAATGTAAACCTATAAACGCAACGAAATCAAAAATAGATGCATATATTCATAAAACTGTAAAGTCTCAAGGTGAAGATGGTGGTCTTTATCGATTCTTGATAAATAAATATGCCACGAATAAGCCTTTTGGAGGCATGTTAGGATACATTATTTCCGGTGATCCTCAAAAGGCTATCAGTAGTTTAAAAACGAAAATACAGGCTACACAGATAACACAAGGAGATTTATGCTTTGGCAATTTACAAAATAGCGAATTACTCAATACACCGATTGCCAATTTTAATTACAGTTTTCAGTCTAACCATGCAAGAATATATGAAAGTCAAGTAATTGACCCAATTCATATGTTCCATTTATTTTTTGATTTAACTCAATAATATAGTAGGGGTTTAAACTATAAAACAGTTTGACAGTTTTGAGTAGCGAAGAATCTATAGTTGCTTTTTAGAACTTACGATTTATGATAAAGATTGAACAGATAAGAAATTATTTTCCGGTTCAAATCCGTGGAAACTCGGGTTTTGATAAGCACATACTAAAAGAGTATTTGCAGTTGATGATTCTGGATTACCTTTCTTCCACTCCAAACATCCAAAAGATGGCTTTTATTGGCGGAACAAACCTACGTTTGGTAAAAGGGATAGACCGCTTCTCCGAAGATTTGGATTTCGACTGCAAAGACCTTTCGAAAGAAGAGTTTATTGAAATGACAGACGGAATAATCCTGTTCTTGGAACGTTCAGGGTTGCGGGTAGAAGCAAAGGATAAAGAAAACCCGAAGCTAACAGCATTCAGGCGGAATATCCATTTCCCTGAACTGTTATTTGATTTGGGGTTGAGTGGACACAGGGAAGAACGTTTCTTGATAAAGGTCGAAAGCCAAGACCAAGAAATCGTTTATCCCCCTGTTATCACAAATATCAAAGGGTGCGGATTCTTTTTCCCGTTTCCCGTTCCTTCTGATGGCGTGCTATGCAGCATGAAAATTGCCGCCATTTTAGCCCGTGCTAAAGGCCGTGATTTTTACGACCTGATGTTCTTATTGGCACAGTCCAAACCCGATTACGATTTTTTATCAAAACGCTGTGGAGTGCATAACTTGCAAGAGTTCAAGAAAGCAACAGCAGAACTATTGAGAACCGTTGATTTGAAGAAGAAGCAAAAGGATTTTGAACACTTGCTTTTCAATAAAGCAAATAGTGAGAAGATTTTGCGTTTTGGCGAATTTGTAGATTCACTTACAGAATAACCCAATGCGAAACGTGCATTTCGGAACTGACGGTTTCGGAACAATGGAAAGGCAAATTAAACAGCCGTAAATTTTACCGCCGTAAAAATTTCTTTTCTATTTCTGTTATGCGCTATTTTTGCTGCATAGCAGAAATAAAAATACTGATTATTTCAACTTTTCGGTCAAACAATGGATTGATTTAATATTCTTTTCCTACCTTTGCAATAACAATCGTGTTAAATCACGGGCAAAACGATGAGAAATAATCGTGTGCTAAATCGTGTGGATTTTCCGATGAAAGAAAAGATAAGTCGGTGATTGTTGGAAAAAACGGAGCATGCCCACCCAGTAGAAACGCCTAATTACT